>CALACK010000035.1 GCA_937890395.1 uncultured Acidimicrobiaceae bacterium
CTCATTTTAAAATGAGCGAACTTTTCTGGTGCACGAGTTGTTTGAATATGTCGACGCGACCAAGAATTACTTTTGATGCGCGTGGTTGGTGCAACGCTTGTCAATGGGCAGAAGAGAAAAAGAACTTAGACTGGTCAGACCGTCAAAGCGAACTTAATGAAATTCTAGATTCGCACCGATCTCTTGATGGATCTTTTGATTGCGTTGTTCCGGTAAGTGGTGGCAAAGACGGTTCATATGTTGCTCATCAGTTGAAACATGTCTACGGCATGCACCCGCTGACAGTCACAATTACACCTGCACTCGCGCTTGAAATCGGTAATCAAAATCTGAAGAATTTCATTTCAAGTGGGTATAACCATATTCAAATCAGCCCTGCAGGTGATCAGATGAACGCGTTGAACAAGTTCGGTTTCATCCACAAGGGATTTCCATATTTTGGTTGGTTAATGGCGATCAAAACTGGACCACTCAAGATTGCCGCCCAACTAAACATTTCGCTTATTTTTTATGCCGAAGAGGGCGAAACCGAATATGGCGGTTCAACCGCTCTTAAAGACAAACCCTTTTACGATATTAAATACATCCGCGATATTTATTTCGAGGGCGGCCAAGGTCTGGTTTTCAGAGAGGCCAACCTCGAAAATAAAGCGCTGCCATTTTTTCGCTTTCCATCAAAAGAAGAGATTGGCGATGGCGAACTAAAGGTAACCCACTGGTCATATTTTGAAAACTGGGACCCTTACAGAAATTATCTCGTTGCAAAAGAACACTGCGGATTAATCGAAGCGCCAGATACCAATTCAGGAACTTTCACAAACTTTGCACAAAATGATCAAGCGCTCTATTCGCTTCACGCCTACATGATGTATCTGAAGTTTGGATTTGGCCGGGCAACTCAAGATGCCGGAATCGAAATTCGTCGCGGTGCAATGACCCGAGAACAAGCAATAAACCTGGTCAAACTTTATGACGGGATCTACCCAGAAGCATCAATAGATTCTTACCTTGACTATTACAAAATGACCCTCCCCGAGTTTGAATCCGTGATTGATCGTTGGACAAACACATCTCTATTCAAAAAACAAGATGGACGATGGAAGCCAGCCTTTACAATTAAGTAGTGGGTAAAACACAAGTTGTAATTATCGATTACGGCATGGGCAATCTTTGGTCGGTTGCCAGCGCAATACGCTTTTTGGGTGCTGAGGCCTTAATCACAACCGAAACCAAAGAAATTTCGGCGGCAAAATTTTTGATCCTCCCCGGGGTCGGATCGTTTCGACGGGCAATGGAGACAATTAGACAGAATTCAATTGATCAAGCCATTCTTCAATCACTGTCGCAACCAGATGCAAAGCTTCTGGGGATTTGTTTGGGCATGCAACTGCTTGGCTCTTCGAGTTCAGAAGACGGCGATACACAGGGACTCGGACTGGTCCCAAATGCAGTTCAGAGATTTTCAAATACGGTAGACACTCAATTGAAGATTCCACATGTTGGATTTAGTGAAGTTAAACATGAGGCGAACACAAAACTTTTTAGCGGTATTCCTACTGAGTCGTGCTTTTATTTTGTCCATTCATATTTCATGGCGCTCACGCCATCCATTAAAGGTGTCGCCACATGTCATCATGGCACCGAGTTTGTTGCAGCATTTGAGCAAGGACAGGTATCGGGTACGCAGTTTCACCCAGAGAAGAGCCAGTCAATGGGACTCAATCTCTTGAAGAATTTTCTCGAAAGTTAGATCGTGGCCAAAAAAAGACTCATTTTCACTCTCCTTTACGACAGTGGCTCGTTTATGCTCTCGCGAAATTTCAGGCTTCAAAAAGTTGGCAACATGGATTGGCTAGAGGAGAACTACGGGTTTTCGACTGTTGGATATTCGATTGACGAGCTCGTGGTTATTGATGTCAGCCGTCAGGGCAGAAATACGCCGCAGTTCTGTGAAGACTTGAAGCGATTAACGCGTGACTGCTTTGCGCCAATCACAGCAGGAGGTGGCATTAGAACACTCGAACATGTGCATCAATTGTTGAGATCAGGCGCTGACAAAGTAGTGGTGAACACTGCACTGCACGATCAGCCAGAACTAGTCGAAGAGATAGCCACCGAACTTGGGCGCCAGTGCATTGTCGCATCGATCGACATCCAAAAAATTAATGGTGTGTATCAAGTTTTCAAAAATAATGGCACAGTTAAAGTCGGAGAATCACTTGATCATATTTTGTTGAAGTGCGCAGGTTTACCGATCGGAGAGATTCATATTGAGTCAATTGATCGTGACGGCACTGGCAACGGTCTCGACCTTGAAATCCTCGAATTCATCAAACATGTCAAAGACGTGCCCCTGATACTCATGGGTGGCGTTGGCAATGCTGAACACATCATTGCCGGATTGAAAGATGAACGAGTTGATGCAGTGGCTACCGGCAACTTGCTCAATTTTATGGGCGATGGTCTAGTAAGAGCAAGAGGATTAGCAATCGATGGTGGCATTAATCTCCCTAAGTTTTAATTAACAAGTAGATTTAAATAGTGGCTATTTTCCCCAAATCGCGAGTTATCAATCATGTCGAATTTCAGACCACCAATGATTCGATTTCTGCAAGATACGGTCTACCCACCACGGTAAGTTTTTGTCAACGTTGCGTCACATCAAATCAAAAACCGATCTCAGCGATTGAATTTCAACACACATCGGGCTCAGTTAAACAAGCAATTCATATTGACGATGAAAATATTTGTGATGCGTGTCGTGTTGCCGAAAAAAAATCTTTGATCGATTGGGATGCCAGGGACGCTGAGTTGCGCGAACTGTGCGACAGACACCGCAGCAGCGACGGATCATACGACTGTCTTGTGCCGGGTTCGGGTGGCAAAGATAGTTTCGTTGCAGCCCACATGCTCAAATATAAATACGGTATGCACCCACTTACAGTCACGTGGGCACCACATGTTTACACCGAATGGGGTTGGCGAAACTTTCAACGTTGGATTCATGCAGGTTTTGATAATTACTTATGCACGCCGAATGGTCGCGTACATCGACTTTTGACCCGACTCGCCGTTGAAAATCTTTTTCATC
>CALACK010000036.1 GCA_937890395.1 uncultured Acidimicrobiaceae bacterium
AGACGAATAAAAGACGAATAAAGTTAGCTAAATGCCAGACCTCAACTCTCTGATCTCGTTTGCGATTGCATCGCTTGCGCTTCTTGTGATTCCTGGTCCTGCTGTTCTATACATAATTAATCGCAGTGTGTCTGATGGGCGTTCGATTGGATACGCAGGGGTGCTCGGCATTGAACTCGGAACATTCATGCACGTGTTAGCTGCCACCGCAGGATTATCGGCAATTCTTGCTGCGTCACCTAGCGCATTTAACGCTGTCAAGTATTCGGGTGCGGTATATCTAGTTTTCATTGGTTTGCGCACACTGACACGTCGGCCAGCAATTATTGATGCATCTATTAGTTCAATGACCAAGACTCAAGCATTTCGTCAGGGTTTCATCATCAACACACTTAATCCAAAAATTGCACTGTTCTTTCTTTCATTTTTGCCTCAGTTCATTGATCAAGACAAAAGCTCAAATGCGCTACAAGCATTAACGCTTGGCACAGTATTTGTAATTTGTGGTTTTTTCACCGATGGAATCTACTCGCTTACCGCGAGTTCATTACGCGAAGTTCTCGTCAAAGGAAAAACTCTGCCTTTTGTACAGAGATATATTGCTGGTGTTGTATTTGTTGTGCTCGGATTTGTCGCTGCTCTAGCGAAAATCTCTTGAACTAACGCCATGAACATTAATTTTCAGTTCACTTAAATGTTCGGCGATGATATTTACCACTCCTTGAACAGACTCGATTCGACCTCTAACTACTAAGGCTGACGCGTTTATCGCAATGTTACGAAAATGCTTCCAGCAACCTTGTGAGACAATCACATTTATCAAACCTGTTTCATCTTCAAGGCTTATAAATGTCACGCCACGCGCTGTTGACGGACGTTGACGGTGTGTCACAACGCCACCTACAAATATTCGCGAACCACTCTCGATGTTGGGCAAGTCGATTGCGGTAAGCACACCAAGTTTTGTTAACTGACTACGTACGAACTGCGTCGGGTGACCATCTGGCGAAATACCAGTCGACCACAAATCACAAATAGATTCTTCGATTGGTTGCATACCTGGCAGTTGCGGCGACTCACTGCCAGTCGTAACACCAGCAAGTCGGTCTGGCCGACTCTGAATCACTGCCCCTGCCGACCATAAAGCATCTCGACGTGATACACCAAAACATTGTGTGTAGACACCTGCTGTTGCCAATGTTTCAATCTGTGAAAGATTTAGTTGTGGCACACGACGAACTAGGTCTTCCATGCTTGTAAAAGGCCTCGCCATTTCTATCGCTTGTGCCAGTTCGCTACCGACACCACGCACACTTGAAATGCCGAGACGCAATGCAAACCCACCAGTTGACTCATGACATGGTTCTAAAGTTGCACCGGCTTTTGATGCATTCAAATCTGGGCTATGCACAACCACTCCGTGCCGACGAGCATCGCGCACAAGCGAGTGCGGCGACCAAAAACCCATTGGCTGTGCGTTTAATAGTGCAGCGTAAAACGACGCTGGCTCGTGATATTTGATCCATGACGAGGCATAGACAAGATAAGCAAAAGAAACAGAGTGACTTTCAGGAAACCCATAATTCGAAAACGCCTGCATCTTTTCGAAAATCTCATCAGCCACTGGGCCGATGACTCCGCGTTGCGACATGCCGTCGTAAAGTCGTTGACGAAGTCGCTCCATTCTTAGATGCGAACGCTTCGAGCCCATTGCTTGGCGCAATTCGTCGGCCTGTGTTGCAGTAAACCCTGCAACATCAATCGCCATTTGCATTAACTGTTCTTGAAACAGTGGCACACCCAAAGTTTTGCCCAAGCTATTTTCGAGCAATGGATGTAGATACGTAACTGGTTCTTCACCGTTACGACGACGAATATATGGGTGAACCGAGCCACCCTGAATCGGACCAGGGCGAATTAATGCGACCTCAACGACTAAATCATAAAATCTTCGTGGCTTAAGGCGTGGCAACGTTGCCATTTGAGCGCGTGATTCAATTTGAAAAACACCGACCGTGTCGGCGCGACACAACATTGCATAGACATCATCATCTTGCGGAATCGTCGCTAGATCGATTTTTTTACCACGAAACTCGGCGATTAAATCAACTGCATTGTGTAGAGCCGAAAGCATGCCCAAGCCAAGTAGATCAAACTTAACCAGACCGATCGTCGCGCAGTCGTCTTTATCCCACTGCAACACACTGCGATCTTTCATTCGTGCCCACTCAACTGGGCAGACCTCACTGATTGGGCGATCGCAAATCACCATGCCACCAGAGTGCACACCCAAATGTCGCGGTGCATCTAAAACTTGTCGAGCTAGTTCTATAACTTGGGCAGGAATCTCATGGCCAGTATTTACTTCACCTGTCTTAGAGTCACTTGCCAGTGAGCCAAACACACCGACTTGCTTACTCCATGCATCTTGTTGACCAGGCGCAAAACCCAATGCCCGAGCCATGTCGCGAATCGCCGAGCGTGAGCGATATGTAATCACATTGGCTACTTGCGCCGCATGATGTCGATCGTAACGATTAAAAACATATTGAATAACTTCTTCGCGCCGACCGCTTTCAATGTCAATGTCGATATCTGGTGGACCATCACGCTCGGTTGACAAAAATCTCTCAAACAATAAGCCAAGCGATACGGCATCGGCTTTAGTTATATCGAGCGCAAAACACACAGCACTGTTGGCCGCGCTGCCCCGGCCTTGGCAAAAAATATTTGAGCGCTCACAAAACTGCACGATGTCCCAGACAACTAAAAAGTATCCAGCGAAATTGAGTTTTTCAATTATTTCTAGTTCGTGATCAATTGTTCGCCAGGCCTTAGACCTAAGTGAGAGATCTTCAAGTTGAGTTATTGGTCGTGCGCCATATCTACGTGTTGCACCTTGCTCAGCCAATAGCCGCAAATACGAAATTTCGTTTAGACCTTTAGGGCAAATAAACGGTGGCAACTTTGGTGCGACAAGAGATAAATCAAACGCAGATGACTTTGCAATCTCTGCCGTGATTTCAACAACACCTGGATATCTAGCAAACCGACGAAGCTGTTCGGCACCGCTACGAATGTACGCACTTGGCGCCGGCGGTAATTGCGAATCAATTTCATCAAGACTTGCGCGTTGTCGAACTGCTGCCAACGCAACTGCTAATCGATACTCACGCAACGATGCATAACCAACATCGTTAGTTGCAACGCATTGCACATTGCAACGCATTGCAATTTGTACGAGCGCATCATTGCGAACCGAATCAAGCGGATCACCGTGATCCCATAATTCAACTAATACACGATCGCGACCAAACTCACTAATAAGTTGCTGCAACTTTCGAGCAGCATTTTCTGGGCCGTGTTGTTCGAGCGCCTGAGTAATTACTCCAGTGCTCGTGCCAGTCAAAACCCAACAGCTATCAGCAACAGCATCTGCAATATTGGTAGTAGTAAAAACTGGTGCAGATTTCGCTCCGGCTAATTGGCCAAGTGTTATCGCGTGAGATAAGCGTGCATAGCCGCAAGGCCCGTCGGCGATAACTACTATCTCTGCTTGAGGCGAATTTTGTTTTTCTGTGCACTGCAACTCGGCACCAAACAAAGTTGGCAAGCCAAGACCACGAGCTGCTTGAGAAAACCGCACAACCCCATAAAGACCATTGCGATCGGTTAGCGCTAGTGCATTCAGTTGCATTTTGATTGCCGACTCAACTAGTTGTTCAGGGTGCGAAGCCCCATATAAGAACGAAAAGTTTGAACGACAATGCAGTTCGGCGTAGCCAGACACCCAAATTAGGCTAGCGAACATATGTTCGCTATATACTAGAGTTTTAGTTTTCGCTAAAAGCTAAAACGATTACTGGCTTTCAAGGCAGCTCATAAAGCGACTTCTTTACACTTAGCGACATGCACAAGATATTTTTGATGCCATTTTCTGATGTGTATCCCCATTACGTGAAAAAAGTAGAGAGAAAAGGACGAACGGTCGAAGAGCTTCATGAAGTGATTCGGTGGTTGACAGGTTTTAATGAGAAGAAGCTGCAGCAACTTATTAAGAAGCAGAGTAATTTCATTGACTTCTTTGATGCCGCCACAATCAATCCAAACGCGTCACTGATTACAGGATCTATTTGTGGTGTGAAGATTCAAGAAATTGAGGATCCTCTGATGCTCAAAATTCGCTATCTCGACAAATTAGTTGACGAAATTGCCAAAGGGCGACCAATGGAAAAAATCTTGCGATCTGGCTTATAGCGAATAACTAGTGCCAAATAGTTGCTGTTATACCTTGACTATTTGCCGAGCAGCGAGAATCGCACCTCGTGCGCCATCTTCGGCTGTGTCTAGAACTTGATCCCAAGCAAACCATTTAACTTCTTTGCTTTCACCTTCGGCTGGTGCAAATATTTCATTATCGGCAACTAATAAATATCTAATATCTAAATGTGTGTGCCCGCGGGGCCCAGGGTGCACATCGAGATGAATAAATCTGGGCTGGTTATTTAGTTCGCCCATGAAGTGACGCAGCTGTAAGCCAGTTTCTTCTCGTGCTTCACGCAATGCTGCTTGATCAACTGACTCACCGGCGTCGATGTGCCCACCTGGTTGCAGCCACATGTTGAGGCGTTTATGCAAATGCAACACCACACCAGGCGCACCAACAACAATTGCCGAAGCGGTGACGTGTGTCGTGTCACTGTGTTCATCAAACGGTGCGCGCAACGCTGGTGCGAGTTCACAAAAAACTTTGATTGAATCTCGTTCTCGCTCGTCGATCGGTTTGTGGGTCTTTAAATCTTCACAAAACTTTTTTACAAATTCAACGCCAGCATCAGAAATCATCAACTGCACGATATCGCACTACTTAACTAGCTATATATCGCCGGCTAGTTATATATCGCCGCAACTGTCCACTCACCATGTTCGAGAATTACCAGCATCGCCAAAATCTGCGACGCGCTATCTATTAAAATTCTCCCCGTCGCCGTATTTTCTGTTGCCGTATTTTTCGGTGCGATTTTTTCGCAGACTAGCTGTAGCCGAACTAATCGCCGACTACGAGCTAAATCCCACCAACGCTCTTCAACCGGCCAAGGCCCTGCCCATGAATTTACTTTGTAATGTGTTGCGCCAATAATCACGGAAACTGGTGAAGCACTCAACTCATGGCGTGCGCTAACGCTGAGCAGTTTTCCGAATTGATCATTTATCTGCACTTGAATTGGCTCTGAATAAACAACACTCGGCGACGGGTTCGGTAGTGCGCCACGCCATTTCTGTGCTGGTATCTGTTCACCGCTACTAGCGCTACCAATAGTCTGAGCATGCGTTGCTGAAACAAGTTCATAACTATCTAAGATGTCACGACCACCCTGCCACTTAGCAACTTGCACCGCAGACGAGCCCAGCAACTCACTTAATCGACCGATTGCTTGTGTCGCTGTTTCGTCAGTTTGCGTACTGCCACCCCACAACCTGAGTTGTCGTGCAGTATCAGTTCGAACTTCGTCAGCGATTAACTGCACACGAACCAGGCCGTGATTTTCTAGAGCATGATTTTCTAGAGCGCGATTTTCTAGAGCGCGACTTTCTAGAGCATGACTTTCTGGAGCATGACTTTCTGGATCACCAGAGATATCACCAGCGAGCTGACTAGCAAGCCAAGCTTCAAGTTGCCACTTTGCGTTTTCAATAATTGCACTCGTTGTTAAACCTTGCGGGCGATACCACAATCGTTCAGAACGCTTGCCCGCCTCTGACTCAAACGAGATAATAATTCGCACACAAACACTGCCATGAACCGAGTAGTACTCAGTAAATGCAACTGCCATTCTTTGCACACTGTTAATTATGATTTGTTGATCACTAACTGGCTGATCAAACTTTTCAATGCATAGATGTTCTGGCGGATGCGGAACCACAGCAAGCGGGTACTGCTCATCACCCCGAGAAAGTCGATGTAACTCAACGCCCAACTCGCCGAATCTGCCAGCCAAAATAGATTCGCTTAGAGCACAAACATCGCGCAATGCATTTAACCCAAGTCGTTCGAGTAACGAAATTGTTTCGCGATTGATGCTTGCAAATTCGCCGAGTACTCGCACCGACTGAGGGGCAAGCCACTCGTTGGTTTTATCTGGCTCGACAACATACGGCACAAATAGATTTGCGCTGCTGCTCGCCATAGCGCTGGCATGAGATGCAATCTGAGCAGCCAAGCGACTATCGGCAACGCCAACGCCAACAAGCAAAGCTGCCAAATGACTATCGGCAACTGAAGTTTCTAGCGCCTCAACTATTTTTGAAGCCATTGGCCCGTCGCCACCCATATACCTAGATGGACCGCGCGCAGCAAAAACTATTAACCCGGGTTCGCTTACTTCAATTAGCGGCACGAGTTCATTGACTACACGAACAACTGCATCAAAAGCATTGCGATCGCGACTCGGCTGATGCGCAACAATTTCTATATCTGGGCACAACGCTTGGGCATGACGACGACGCATACCAACTTGTACGCCGTAACGCATTGCTGCGGGCGTTCGCGATATAACTCGTTGTGCATGAATCACCGCACACGGAGTAGTCGAATTTTTGGCAGCAACGACTGCTGACCAATCAAGACATCGCAAAACAGCTAATCGCCTAGGCGCAGGCATATTGCTATTAAATAAGCACAGTTAAATAAGAACAGTTAAATAAGTACAGCTAAATCAGCACGAGCGCGTAACTAGATAATTGCGCTCTCGTGCAACTCGTCGCCCACTAACTCGTATTCGCACATCGCGGTGCTGCAAGTATCCAGCACCCCTGTCAACACCGCTCCAGCTTTTTGTTTTTGTATCTAAAACAACGTCAGCAAGAAACTGTTGCGCTTCGTTCGAACCGTGCATAGATCTAGACTGCGACAGCATCGTGTTGTCAACAATGATCATGACTGCGCGACGAGATTGCAATCGCGTTTGTACTCGCCTGGCATCGTTAACCGATAGTCGTTCAGGAACCGCAACAATCAATAAATCTAAACCTTCAATCGCTGCAGCAACTGTGATCGACCATTCGCGAGAAGTCTTGGGCGGATGAACTAACACTGTTCGCTCTAAAGCAACACCATGCTCAACGGCAGCGAGTAAACCAAGATGATCAACGCCAACGACACCAAGCCACGACCCTTGCTGAGTTGCAAGCGAACAAAGAGAAAGTGCCAACGACAGACCAGCATCGCCACTGCAACGCACAATTCGCCCACGCACTAAGCCAGAATCTGGCAACAACTCGCGCATGTCATCGGCCACTGCCAGACGTTCTACGACTTGAGGCTTTGTATTTAACTGCTGTGTGGCTAAAAGTTCTTTGATTGAAAGTTCTGTAACGCGTTGTTTGGTATCTAGTTGCATACCAGCACTGTAGCGAACACCTGTTCGTAGTAACTACTAGAAGGCTCAAAAGCCAGTTAATTAGCCTTCTTGCTCAATGAATCTAGTGCAACAATCAATTCTCGAGGGCTAGCTACCCAAAAATCGGCGCCAAGTTTTTGAGCCTGGTCTTGTGATTTGATCGCCAATCCAGCAACAAAGCATTTGACATTAAATGCAGCAATATTACGCACAGCCGAAATTGAATTAGCAGTTTCTCGCAACGAGACAGACATCGCCGTTGCAATACAAACGCCCACTAGGTTTTGAGCACTTTTAACTGCTTTAGCCAGTTCGCTTGCGGGAAGATTTCCGCCGAGATTCATAACCTTCCAACCTTCAAGACGAAGCACATCTGCTGTTAACGCAATTGAAAGCGAATGCTGTTCACCCTCAGGCGCCACAATGATTACAGTGCCTCGATCAACCCCGCGGCGCGTAAATTTTGAACTCAATTGACCGATTAGTCGAGAGACAATTTCACTTGCGCGGTGCTCAACATAAATATCTAACTTGCCTTGCTCCCATCTCTCGCCAATAGTCGCAAGCACTGGCATCAATACATCTAAATAAATACTTTGCAGATTATGAGTGCTACGAAGCGCCGAATTTATTACGTTACTTACACCCGCCTCATCACCTTCAATTAATCGGGCAAGAACGCGGTCAGCCCATGCTGCTGTATCACGACTACCATGCCGTGCTTTTTTATCTGAACCGCTGCCAGATTTCGACACTGATTTATTATTCTTGCTTGAACTTAAGCGACTTGCCTGAAACTCTTTTAAGTCGGCACGACTAATTTGCCACGACCGACTAACCTGCTCCGCAGGCAACATACCCTCGCGAACATAGCGGTACACCGTCATGTAGTGAACGTTAAGAATTTCGGCGACTTCTTGTAAAGTCAATTTATTTGATGTCAAGACTTTAATGGTACTAAATCGGCGTAAGTGTTGCACGATTGTGACTAAATTACTTTGAGCCTTACTTCGTGCGGCTAGCCAGTTGTCTAGTTAGTTGTCTAGTTAGTTGTCTAGTTAGCTGTCTAGTTAGCTAGAGCCTTACTTCGTGCGGCTCTGCTCCTGGCTAATAAATGTGGTGGGATTAATTTTTCTGCGGCGCTGAGTTCTGGCGCCGAACTGTCAGTAGTTACGGTTTCAACCACTGCAGGCACAACTTTGGCCATTAACTCTTCGACGCTCGGCGGTTTCATCCCTGGCTTCCAGTATTGGTGCAAATCAGTAACAATCTGCGCTAAGTCACCGTCGCGTGAACCTGGAACAAGATCAACCGTGACGATATTTGCAAACAAATGAACCCCAGTAACGACTCCGCTACTAAACAACCTTCGCGCCAATTCTGCTGCCGGGCGCGGGCCGATCGCTTGCGAGGCACTCGTGAATCTCTCGTGACCTTGCCCAGTCAGGGTGCGATTTAGTTCGAACCGAATTCGACCTGGTGCCCCGGCAACTGTTTGCTTGACATCTACTGGCTGACCCACCCGAGGCAGGCTAGTCAAAACTCAGGCACGGTGCACGTTTTTGCCGGTTTTCTGCGAGTTTTTTGCGAGTTTTCTGTGAGTTTTTACGCTTTCATCAAATCGCCAAATCACAACTACGGTTATACGCCATGGATGCACCTAATAAACAAACTATTGACCAATTCACGGCCGACGCCCACAAGTTTCTTGCCGCCAACGCCGAATCGCGCGAATCTCAGAAGGCTTTCGTCTGGGGAGAGGGCTCTGACAATGTTTCAATGTTCGAAGAACGCAGCAAGCAATCCGAAGACGAGTTAGTCGAGCGGGCCAAAAAATGGCGTCAACAAAAATTTGACGCCGGCTTCGGCTGGATAACCGGACCAACCCAGTATGGCGGCGCCGGTCTGACCAACGAATTCGAAAAGGCATACAACAAAGCCGAGTCGCAATACAAGGTTTCGAATCAATCAATATTTCAAATTGGATTAGGCATGGTCGCGCCAACAATTCTCGCGCACGCCAGCGACGAAGCCCGCGAAAAGTTTCTTCGTGCAATGTGGCGTGCCGACATTGTCGCGTGTCAATTATTTTCTGAGCCTGGCGCAGGTAGCGATCTTGCATCACTGCAAACAAAAGCCGAACGCGATGGTGACGAATGGATTATCACTGGTCAAAAGGTTTGGACATCTGGCGCGCAATACAGCGACATCGGCGAAATTATTTGTCGCACCGACCCAGGTTTGCCAAAACATAAGGGACTTACTGGTTTTATCGTCGACATGCATGCACCAGGCGTCGAGATTCGTCCGCTTCGCCAAATGACTGGTGGCGCAAGTTTCAACGAAGTGTTTTATAACGAAGTGCGCGTGCCTGATAGTTATCGTCTCGGCGAAGTCAATAATGGCTGGGGCGTTGCGCTGACAACTTTAATGAACGAGCGTGCATCAATTGGCACTTCAAGTGGTGGTGACGTTTCTGCGTTTACGCGAATTCAAGCGATGGTGCAACATTTTGGCTTGACAAAAGATCCGATCGTGCGCGAAAAAATGGCTGATCTTTTTATTCGCACCAAAGTTGCCGGCTACAACAACCAACGAGCGATGGATAAAATTCGTGCTGGTCAAACGCCCGGCCCTGAAATGTCGATCGCCAAAATGGCACTGGTCGAAAATCAAAAGCGGATGAATGATTTCTTGTGCCTTGTCTTGGGCAGTAAATTGCAGGCCGATACTGGCGAGTGGGGAACCTACTCGTGGAGTCAGTTTTTACTTGGCGCACCAGGCATGCGAATTGCAGGCGGATCAGATGAAGTGATGCGCAACATTGTCGGTGAGCGCGTGCTCGGTTTACCAAAAGACACAGGCATCGATTCAAAATCTGCATTCCGTGACATCAAAGTCGGCACGCAAACTAGTTAATTAACGAGCTAGTTAATGAGCTAGTTAATGAGCTAG
>CALACK010000037.1 GCA_937890395.1 uncultured Acidimicrobiaceae bacterium
AGCGGTAACAAGAAAGTCGCCGAAGAGATGTTCGTAGTTCTAGAGCCACTGCTAAGTGGACAAACCAAATAGTTTTTGAGTCAGAAGTTTGTTAACGCGCCTAGGTAAGTTATTTAATTAGTCGTCGTCGCGGCGCGATGAACGGCCGCCTGGTTGGGTGCTAGTGCCTTTGCGTTGGCGACCAGCCTCGCGACGCATCTCGAGTTTTGATTCTTTTTCAGCGATTGCTTGTCGTCGATCTTCTTTTTGGCGACCTTTTGCGAGTGCAAGTTCGACCTTCACTCGACCATTCTTCAACAACATAGATAACGGCACAAGTGTCAGGCGTTCTTTAGCCATGCGTTCTTGTAGTCGCCGAATTTGTTCGCGGTGCAGCAAAAGTTTGCGCGAGCGCATTGGCTCATGAGACCCGACGCCATGGCTGAATCTATAGACAGCGACATGCACACCTTCAAGCCACATTTCACCGCGGATTACATGGGCATAGGCTTCGGCAATCTGCACTTGTCCTTCGCGTAAACTTTTGACTTCGCTGCCATGCAAGACAATTCCGGCTTCGATTACGTCAATGATCGTGTAGTTATGTCGCGCTTTGCGGTTGCTCGCGATTATCTCAGGGGAGTCTTTTTTCACGGCATTAGTTTCAAAGCGCAAGTTTCATATCGTTATTAAAGCGTACCTGTAGCATTTTGAGGCAATGTCAAACTTGAACCAGCGAGACCAAATCGTCATCCCAGTTTCTGTGCTCGGGCAAATCGCAGCATTGGCGCTTATTGAGACACCACTTGAGTGTTGTGGTTTTTTGGTGGGCGTGTTTGGTAGTGATATTGCACAAGAGTTTCACGCATGTCGCAACACCGCTGAAAGCAAAATCATTTACACGGTTGACCCAAAAGATCATTTACGTATCGAGCGCAACGCCGAAGAACGCGGACTCGCAATCATTGGGGTAGTGCATAGTCACACTCATACCGAGCCGTATCCGAGCCCGACTGATGTGGCGCAAGCACCAGATCCTGCTTGGCATTATGTGATCATTGGATTAAAGCATGCCGAACCAGAAACTCGCAGTTATCGAATAATTGATGGCAAGATTTCAGAAAACCGAATAATTTCGGGATAAATACATCGACCAGGCTGGTTGTGCGCATGGTTTGGCGTCACAATGATAAATCCGACCGAATTGGTCAGGTATCTTGAAGGAATGGTAATTAACGAAAATGTGCTCGATTTAATCGGCAATACGCCACTCGTTGATGTTTCTAATTTGTCGCCGAATCCTCGCGTGCGGTTGTTGGCGAAACTCGAGAATCAAAATCCATTTGGTTCGGTTAAGGATCGCATCGCCAAGTCGATGATTGAACAAGCCGAAAAAAATGGCAAGCTTTCGCCTGGTCAGCGAATAATTGAACCATCATCTGGTAACACAGGTATTGCATTGGCAGCAATTGCGCAGATCAAGGGATATCCAATCACGATTTTGATGCCAGATAATGTTTCAATCGAGCGTCGACAAATGCTTGCAGTTTTTGGGGCAGAAATAATTGTTACTCCAGGCACTGAAGGTTCGAACGGCGCGGTGAAACGGGCTGAAGCGATGGCATTACAAAATCCGGATTGGTGTTTTTTGCACCAATACGAAAATGAGTCGAACCCGTTTGCGCATTACGAAACAACCGGTCCAGAAATTTGGCGTGATTGCCCTGAGGTGACGCACTTTGTCGCAGGTCTGGGCACAACAGGCACACTGATGGGTGTCGGTAAGTATTTGAAAGAAAAAAATAAATCTATAAAAATTATTGCAGTTGAGCCGCCGATTGGTGAGCGAGTTGAGGGTTTGCGAAATTTAGATGACGGATATATCCCACCTGTATTTGAAAAGTGGCATGGTAGAAATATTCTCGACCGTAAACGCGTCGTGCGGCCGCGAGAAAGTCTTGAGTGCACGCGACGCCTTGTGCGCGAATGTGGAATCTTCGCTGGTATTTCTTCCGGCGCATCGTTGGCCGGCGCATTGAAAGTCGCAAGTGAAGTTGATGTATCTCAAAATAACGAGGCAGTGATTGTGTTCATCGTCTGCGACGGAGGATGGAAGTATCTCTCAACTGGTGCCTATACCGATGATTTAGATATCGCCGAAGCAGCCGCCGAAAAGATTATCTATTTCTAAATAGTTTTCTAGTTCGCGTGACAGTTCAAATAATGGTTTAGTCTTGATTATGTTTCGTTACGGATTTAGAGTCGTTGCGCTTGTCGTCGTCGTTTTTGTCGGCTATTCAAATTTTCCGTTAACTGCAAGCAACTCGACTTCAGATACGCCGCGTCAATCAGTTGGGGCTAATCCAAAGTATGCAGCGTTGGCAGCCGAAGTTGGCGCACAATCGGCATCATGCATGGTCGTGCAAGAAGGCAAAACAATTGTCGGAGAGTGGTATTGGGCAGACAGAACACCGCAGACACTGTCTGAGGGTTTCTCGACGATGAAGTCAGTAACAGCAACATTGATAGGGATTGCCCAAACTCAAAAAAAATTGAACATCAATCAAAAAGCTTCTGACTTCATTAAAGAATGGAAGGGTACTGCCAGCGAATCAATAACAATTCGACAGTTATTGTCAATGACTTCTGGACGGCGAGAAGTCCTTAACGGCAACCCTTTTGCGGATAATGAGTTGATAGCAATAAATATTGGCCAAGAAACTACACCGGGGACAAATTGGCGTTACACGAATACGACTTTGCAAGTTCTCGAGACGGTACTAGAAAGAGCCGTTGGTGGCTCAGTTAAATCATTTGCGAAGAAAAATTTGCTTACCCCGCTGGGGATGAAATCAAAATTTTCCGATGACGGTGGGTCGAATATGTTTATGTTTGCATTCTGGGATACTTCGTGTCGAGATCTAGCAAAACTTGTTCAGTTATATTTGCAAAACGGAAAATGGAACAACAAACAAATTTTGTCGGCAGAGTTTGTGAATGATGCTCGAACTTCCTCAAGTGCGCTCAACCAGAACTACGGACTTTTGTGGTGGCTAAATCGTGCAGGCACAACCAAATCGACTTCGGCGAATGCTCAAACTAAAATTGGCCCGCGTTATCAGAGTGCACCATTAGATATGTTTGAAGCAATCGGGGCTTGCGGTCAGTCGGCGATGGGGTTTCCGACTCAGAACTTGATTATTACGTTTATGCGGACAAAGTCGCTATTTGATGCACTCACGTGCGGTAACGATTCACAAACTAGTGCGCTTAACAAAATGGGTTCGAGGGTGTTCGAGCTAGTGAAATCGAGCTAATTACATAGTTGCCAGCTATCAGCAATCCAGATTTATCTGCCGGTCACAAGCACGATTAGACCCAGTACGACAACTGTTGCCGAAATGAGTCTGCGCTTGTGATCGTCTTCTTTAAGATATTTCCAGCCGGCCAGTGCGGCAAGGACCACGCTTGATTCGCGCATCGTGGCAACATATCCAACTGGCGCGAGTGTGAAGGCGTAGACGACCATTGAATAAGCGATTATTGACATAGTTCCACCAAAGGCTGCTGGTTTCCATTGGGTAGCAATAAATTTTTTAAGATCTTTTGCACGCGTGATCAACGCCCAAACCGTGATGGTTGTTGCGCCGCTGACAAAAACACTCAATGCAAACGCAACAGGATCTGAGTTACGCGCACCGTGCGCATCGATAACTGAATAGATACCGATCGTTATCGCTACGCCGAGAGCGGGAAAAATATTATTCATTGGCTGACCTAACACAAGAACCCAAAGTCCGAAAATAACTATCGCAATGCCGGTCATGCTCAGAGTCGAGAGATCGTCGCCTAAAAAAATTAACCCTAAGACGGCCGAACTGAGTGCGCCAGCACCGCGAGCAATCGGATATGTCATTGAGAAATCATTTTTGTCGTATGCCCTAGCAAGCAATATCACATATGGCAAGTGTCCGCATCCACTACTAATAGACCACCACCAAGCAATATTTGGCTGGCCGTCAACAATTGTCCAACCAACCAGCCCGATTAATGCGAGTGAACCGGCGAAAACAAATTGGCACCACAATGCGAGAAATCGATCTCCAGTTTGCTTGACGACGATGTTCCACGTTGCGTGTAGTACGGCTGCCAAGAGAGCAAGACCGGCCGCAAGAATCACACAGCGACTATAAAGCATTTTCTCTTGTAGAGCATTGGCTGATGCGAGTTGACAGTTTTCAATGTTGATTACGGCGTAGCGTTGTCGGAGATGAATGTTCAAGTTGATCGCCCGATTGGGATGTTTGATTCTGGTTTTGGAGGCCTGACAGTCGCTCGTGCGCTGATTGACATGATGCCAAATGAGAATCTCGTATACATCGGCGACACGGGTCGTTATCCGTATGGCAATAAATCTGCAAGCGATGTTCGTAACTTTGCCCTTGAAATAGCAAACAGTTTGGTGAATGACTTTAATGTCAAAATGATTGTCGTTGCGTGCAACACTGCTGCATCTGTTGCGTTGCTTGAATTGCAAGGTTCACTTTCTGTGCCTGTGATCGGTGTTGTTGAGCCGGGCGCACGAGCACTGGTTCACGCAACCAAAAATAATTGCGTGGCAGTTATTGGCACAGTCGGCACTATTGCTTCGGGTGCATATAAAAATGCGGTTTCGAGTGCATCGAGCGAGATCTCTCGTAAAGTTTCGCTAACAGCATCTGCTTGCCCTGGTTTTGTTGAGTTTGTTGAGCGTGATGAAACTTCTGGCAATGCCGTTACAGAGTTGGCCGAGAAGTTGCTCGCACCAATACGAAAAGCCGGTGTCGACTCATTGTTATTAGGTTGCACGCATTACCCATATCTGAGTGAGGTGATCGGGCAAGTAATGGGGTCTGGAGTGAAATTGATCAATAGCGCCGACGCGACTGTCTCGGTTGTTCGTGAGGCGCTGGCGAAAAACAAAATTGCTCGTAGCATTCAGCCAGACGCGCCAGACTCGCCAAGATTTTTTGGTTCGCACGAATTTTATTCGTCGGGCGACATTCGGCATTTTGCCGAACTCGGTCGTCGTTTCTTGGGTCCAGAGTTATCGGTGGCGAAACAATGGCCGAAGTGATTAATAAAAAACTAACAATGCACCAAAAAATGGAGGGAACATGACACGACCAGACGGACGCCAGCACAATGAACTTCGAAATCTGAAATTCGAGCGCGACTTTACGGAGATGGCAGCAGGGTCGGTACTTGTTTCGTTTGGTAAAACTCGGGTGTTGTGCACCGCATCAATAGATGAAGATGTTCCGCGATGGATGAAAGGCAAAAATAAAGGTTGGGTCACTGCTGAATATTCAATGTTGCCTGGTTCGACACCTGACCGTAATGATCGTGAAGCCGCCAAGGGTAAACAAGGTGGACGCACGATAGAGATTCAACGACTCATTGGTCGCGCTCTTCGTTCATGTTGTGACATGACACTGCTTGGCGAGCGTCAAGTGATTGTCGACTGCGATGTGCTGCAAGCCGATGGCGGCACGCGCACTGCGAGCATTTGTGGTGCTTATATTGCATTGCATGATGCATTGACACGAGTGATGCAAAACGGTTTGATCAAGACACATCCGTTGCATTCACTGTGTGCTGCAGTCAGTGTTGGCATTCACAATGGTCAGCCTGTGTTAGATCTTCCTTATGTTGAAGATAGTTCTGCTGAAGTTGACATGAATGTCGTGATGTTGCAGGCGCATGACGGCGGTGAGGCGAAGTTTGTTGAAGTGCAAGGCACTGCCGAAGGTGCCGCATTTAGCCAAGCACAACTTGCTGATCTTTTGTCGTTGGCAACAAATGGACTGCGCGAAGTGTTTGCGTTGCAGACACAAATTCTTAAAGTCGCGCCAGCACCAAGACCGCAACAAAAATAAAATGTTGCGCGTCGCTTGCGCATCGGCAAACCCGCATAAGGTAGCTGAAATTTTTGATCTAATGGGTGGTGTGATCGAACTGATCGCTAGGCCGTCTGAATTGACTGAAACCCAAGAGACAGAGTCAACGCTCGTTGGCAATGCGCGGCTGAAGGCTGTGGCTGTTTGTCTCGCGACTGGGTTGCCTGCGCTCGCTGACGATACTGGGCTTGAAGTTGATGCGCTAGACGGCGCACCTGGAGTATTGACTGCACGATTCGCGGGGGTTAATGCAACTGATGCCGAGAATCGCACCAAAATGCTGAGTGAACTTTTAAATAAACCACGCACCGCCAGATTTCGAACTGTAGTTTTGTTGCACTTTACTGATGGTCGAGAAATTATTGCCCAAGGTGTGTGTGAAGGTTCAATTGCGACTTCTCAACGAGGCGAGCGAGGGTTTGGTTACGACGCAATTTTTATTCCAAGTCTTGGCGATGGGCGAACTTTTGCCGAGATGAGTATTGAAGAAAAGCATTTACTCTCTCATCGCGGTCTTGCTTTGAGAGCTCTTGCAAAGAGTCTTGAAGATCTACCAACCGCGTAGATCGATTTGCCAGCACTCTAAAATTTCATCAGCTCGCATTGCCCAAGCTGCTGAATGCATCGACATAGTCGGGTCTATATGCGATGGTCGGACCAAAAGTTTCTCTCCGATATTTGCGAGCGCAACTGCTGAATCTTTTTTCGTAACTAGTGCGGTGTGTTCATCGGCACAAAATAAAACGTCATAGCCGTCAACAGATGGGTTGCCATGATCTGTTGTTAGAGATTTAAGGCCAACATCAATTACCAGCCAGTCTTGACTGCGCGAGATCACCGTGCCAAGTACGAAGCATGCTTGCACAAACGGAATTTTTAGTTCTGCGTATTGCGTATCCATCAACGCGTATGAGCCGGCTTGCAATTCGTTGATGCATGTGTCGTCGTGCATATCCCAGGTGCCAGTACCACCAGCAGAAACAATTTCACCTCCAACATCTTGTGCGGCACGGCCTAGTAAAGTCATCGACTCGTCAACACGTTTTTTTCGTTTTTCGTCGCCATTGACCATCATCAAGTGGCCTTCGTATCCCATCACGCCACGAACTGTCATGCCAGCTTTTCGAGCAGTGTCGGCGAGTTGTCCGGCGAGTTCTGGTGCGACACCGCAACGTGGCAAACCAACATTGACATCAATCACTACATCGCGTAAACCCGCACGCACCGCGGCCTTAATCGTTTCGATCGAATCAACGGCAATTGTTACTCGTACATTTTCTGAAACTTTTGCTAATGCGCTGAGTCGCTCGGCGTCGAGAACTTCATTGGCGAGCAAAAAATCTGAGCCAACGCCGGCTGCGGCCATGCCAATAATTTCGCGCGGTGTTGCACATGTGAAATTTGTATGACTGTGACTTAATTGCAGACGCGCAATCTCTGTGCACTTGTGCGCTTTCGTATGTGGTCGCAATTTCGAATCAGGGTGACGTGTAGACATCGTCGATAAATTTTTTTCAAGTGCGTCAATGTCAATTAACAGTGCTGGCGTAGCTAGTTCGGCAGTTTTACTCGGGTTCATATTTGTGCCGACGGCGAGACTCGAACTCGCACTGGCGGCGTCCTAAGCGCCGTGCCTCTGCCATTGGGCTACGTCGGCCTTGCGCAGTAAGAGTAGTGGTTCGAGAGCAATCTTTGGCATAATGTAAACCTTGACTTCAACAAATACAGCCTCTCATGGATCTAGCAGTGTTTTAGACGCGTCAGCATTGGCAGGCCAACTTGGCTTGGCGGACACGATTGTTGACCAGCAAGCCCTAGACAACAGCGTCGCACTTTGTGCCAAAAATAATGTTTTGTTGCCAACATTTGCCCAACTTGCAGACCCTTCGCTGATTGACGCAAATTATGCAAAGGGTGTTGACAAGAATGCACCCGATGCGCGCAACTTATTTCGTGTGCATTGGTATAACAACATGAAAGGCGATCGCGTTGATGTCCCTGACCATGTTGTCTTGCCAACTTCATTAACTGGCATCGAGAGTCCGATCATTGTGATGTTTGGTGATCGGTTTCCAATGATCACGGCACACAAAGTTTTGGCTGCGTATTCTTGTTTGGCCCCGCGAGTAATCACTGGGCAGTTCGACCCAAGTCGACATCGCGCAGTTTGGCCATCGACGGGCAACTATGCTCGCGGCGGAGTAGCGATCAGTCGAATTATGGGCTCACGCGGTGTCGCAGTGTTGCCGGCCGGTATGTCGCAAGAGCGTTTTGATTGGCTAGATAAATGGGTGAGTGACCCGAGTGATGTTATTCGCACGCCGGGCACCGAAAGTAACGTCAAAGAAATTTACGATGCATGCAACGAGATGGAAAAAGACCCGAAGAATTTTATTTTTAACCAGTTCTGTGAGTTCGGCAATCATGTTGGCCACTACGAAGTTACTGGTCGTGCCTTATCAAATGTCTTTGACCATGTAAATAAAAATTCTGGTGGCAAGTTGCGCCTTGCCGCTTTTACATCTGCGACCGGCTCGGCTGGCACGATCGCCGCTGGCGACAGACTCAAAGACGACTACGGTACAAAAATTGTTGCGGTTGAAGCCCTTGAGTGTCCGACGATGCTAGAAAATGGTTTTGGTGAGCACAACATTCAAGGTATTGGTGACAAACATATTCCACTTATTCATAATGTAATGAACACTGACGTCGTAGTCGGTGTGTCAGATCATGCAACTGATGAACTTGACGTGATGTTTAACACTGACGCTGGTTGCAAATATTTAGCTGAGCGCAAAGGTGTGCCAGTAGAAATTGTTGAGACACTCAAGCATTTTGGTTTCTCAGCGATTTGCAATGTAATTGCGGCAATTAAAACTGCAAAGCTTCTCGGACTTGGTGCAAACGATGCGCTAATCACGATCGCCACAGATGGCGCAGATTTGTATCCAAGTGAGAGAGTAAAAACTTTGGCTCGTCGTTTCGAAAACTCGTTCAGCGAAATTGACGCCGCTGAAGTGTTCGCCGAGCACCTCGCAACTGTCGGTACCGACGCGATGATTGATTGCACAGAACGCGACCGAACACGAATTTTTAATCTCGGTTATTACACATGGGTAGAGCAGCAAGGCACCCCACTAGCAGTATTTGAAGCCCGGCGCTCGCAGTCGTTTTGGCGCGACTTACGCAAGTACCTTCCCGTCTGGGACGAACTCATCGGAGAGTTCAACCGTCGGGTTGTTGCCGCAAAATAAATCAAATGCAAGACATTCCGGTCGTTACTGGCTGGCGTTGCTCGGTATGCAATACGAAAGTTTCAATCGACGAGATATTTTCTTGGCGTTGCCCAAATTCAACTAGTTCTGACCGACATCATGTGCTTGAACTTGAGAATTCGATAGCGCCACTGCGCAGCAATGGAGACGCGAATCCGTATGTCGCATTTCAGAGATACTTGGCGTGGGATGCATTTGCTGCAACTCTCGGTCTTGACTTTGCAGCGAGAACTAAAATCATTCGCGATCTCGATCAGGCCGTGGTAAAAGTTGCTGGTGTTGGTTTTCGTACGACGCCGTTCGCTCGCAACGACGCGCTTTCTGATGCACTTGGGTTTAATAATCTTGGTGGCGTGTGGATAAAAGATGAGACGAATAGTGTCGCAGGCTCGCAAAAAGCTAGGCATTTGTTTACTGAGTTGTTACATCTCGTAACTGTCGAACTTGTCGGTCGTGCACCATGGAAGTCGCCAACACAACGACCGGCATTGGCGATTGCTTCTTGCGGTAACGCAGCAATTGCGGCCAGTACTCTGGCTCGCGCAGTCAACTGGCCAATTCGAGTTTTCGTACCAGAACACGCAGATGCTGCAACATTAAAAATTCTAGATTCGCTGCAAGCAAATGTAATTAGATGTCCGCGAGTTGCGACCGATCAGCCTGGTGATCCATGCGTGTTTAGATTTCGCGAAGCCATCGAACAAGGTTGTATTCCATTTGGAGTTCAAGGCCCAGAAAATGCATGGTGTCTGGATGGTGGTCGGACAATCGGCTTTGAGATGGCAGTTGTCGCTGAAGAATTATCTGGTTCTTTGATTAGCCGCATGTTTGTGCAAGCGGGTGGTGGCGCATTCGTAGCTTGTGCGGCTAGCGGGTTCTTCGCAGGTGCGACCAAACCACGAGTTCATGCAGTGCAAACACAAGGTTGTGCTCCGCTAGCGCGTGCTTTTGAAATTGCGGATAGAACAGGTGGTGCGCGCAATGCAGGTTCGCGATGGTCACAGTGCATGTGGCCGTGGGAGACGACGCCTGTTTCTTTAGCCGACGGAATTCTCGACGATGAAACTTACGACTGGGTCGGCGCATGCAACGCAATGGCCGACAGCGGCGGTTATCCAATTGTCGCATCCGAACAACTAATTCACGAAAGTTACGCGCTTGCCCATCGTGTGACAAATATTGATGTCAGTCCAACTGGCAGCTCCGGTCTCGCAGGGCTTCTAGCAATACGTCACGAGATCGCCGATGACGAGCGTGTGATTGTGATTTTTAGCGGCGTCCGTCGGCAGTAGTTCGTCGGGCACTAGCCTGCAAGTCATGTCAAATATTCTCCCTGTAGCCCTTGAAGGTGGTTTCGACTCTCGCAGCGACATTTTTGTGCGATTGTTGAAGAGTCGCGTAGTCATGCTCGGCACCGATGTAAATGATGAAATCGCCAACCAAGTTTGTGCACAGTTGTTGTTTCTTGAAGGCGAAGATCCAAAGGCGGACATTTGGCTTTATATAAATAGTCCTGGCGGATCAGTAACCGCAGGTATGGCGATTTACGACACGATGCAGTTTGTGTCTTGCGACATCGCCACAGTCTGCTTAGGTCTTGCTGCATCAATGGGTCAATTCTTGTTGACCGCTGGCGCATCAGGTAAGCGATACACATTGCCAAATGCGCGGATCATGATGCATCAGCCGTTGGCAGGTTTGCGCGGTCAGGCGTCCGACATTGCGATTCAAGCCGAGCAACTTGCATACACAAAGTTGAGCATGGCCAAGTTGACTGCGCATCACTCGGGTAAAAAACTCGAAGAGATTCAAGCCGACTCAGAGCGCGATAGATGGTTCACAGCAGAGCAAGGTCGCGATTATGGTTTGGTTGACAAAGTCATTGTCAAGCGCGGAGAAATGCGCTAAAAGTTTTAGCTAGACGGCGCGACTTTAAGTCCGTTTGAAATATCTATTCCGCAAGTTTCTCGGGTCCATTTTGCGACTGTCGCAGAATCTTTTTCAGTTGAGTAAGCCATTTCGATAACTGCTTGAACGCTTTCGGGATCATTTGATTTCACGCGAGAGGCGACTGCGAGTAACTCGGTAAGTGACTTCCATTCGTCTTCGATTACCAGTGGCGCGGTCTTGCTGAGACGTTCGTATCTAGCCAGCATCGCAGCGACATCAGCCGCAGTTACTGGTGGGTCACCAATCAACGGGGCCTCAATAGCTAACTGACGACAGAAGTTTGTTGCAGTTCGTGGAGTTTCGCTACACGCGACAACTAGCAATACGAGACAACAAAAAAGTGTGAACGTTTTTACTGACTTTTTTACCGACTTTTTGATTTCAAATTGTGCAGCCAGTTTCTCGTAGCTGTGTACACATTCGTCAAACGAGTTAGATCTCACTGTCGTTCTGAAAATCATCTTCCTTAAGTATCTCAGGTATGAGATATCGACTGGCGCCAACGAGATCTAGCAATTTAGAAACGGGGGTTTGGGCGAGTGTTTGCATCAGTTCGGTCAGCAACTTTGCTTGGTGTTCGTGGCTCACGAGTCGATGTCGAAGTGCATGCAGGCATAGGGTTGCCAGGGTTCACTGTTGTTGGTCAACCCGATGAAGTATGTCGCGAAAGCCGTGATCGAGTGCGGGCAGCATTATTATCAAGCGAATTACCATGGCCGACCAGAAGAATCACAGTGAATCTTGCACCAAGTGGCGATCGAAAATCTGGAGCATGTTTAGATTTGGCGATTGCAGTTGGCTTACTTGCGGCGCAGGGTCTGTTGCCAGTCGAAATTCTTTCGCAGTACGCATTTATTGCTGAGTTGGGATTAGACGGTTCATTGAGACCGGTGCGGGGCGCAACGCCACTTGTCTTAGCGACAATTGATCGTCAAACAATTGTTGCGCTCGAGAACCTTGCTGAAGCCAATGCAGCAACAGTTACTCAAGTTTTTTCAGCGAAGACACTTCTTGAAGTTGTTGAGTGTCTGTCTGGTCGAACCGAGTGGCGAAAAGAGATCTTACAAAAAACTTTGATTAAAAAATCTAAATTTGTACCTGATCTCGCAGATGTGCAGGGTCAACCTGTTGCGCGACAAGCGTTAGAGATTTCGGCTGCTGGCTCACATCACTTACTTTTAGTTGGCCCACCTGGAGCGGGTAAAACAATGCTTGCCGAACGACTCGTCGGTCTTTTGCCTTCGCTAGATGACAATCAGGCAATTTCGGCAACGATGATTCACTCGTCAGTGCAAACCGAATTTCGAAATAGCGGATTAATTAGAGATGCGCCGTATCGCGCACCGCACCACTCATCTTCGATGGTTGCGATGGTCGGCGGTGGTACAGCATTGATGCGACCAGGCGAAATTTCTCTTGCTAGCCACGGTGTTTTGTTTCTTGACGAACTCGGTGAATTCGCCCCATCAGTTTTGGATGCACTGCGTCAACCACTTGAGCAACGAGTAGTTCATCTCGCCCGTGCTCGCACAAGTGTTGTTATGCCAGCGGAGTTTTTGCTTGTCGCAGCCACGAATCCGTGCCCGTGTGGTGAAGGCACTCCTGGGGCTTGCACTTGTGATGACGCAGCGCGGGCACGATATCTACGCCGTTTTTCTGGCCCACTACTCGATCGTTTTGATTTACGAGTTGCTGTTTCACGGCCAAACACAACCGATCTAATTTCCCCGATTGCTGGCGAGTCAACGAGTGTGGTCGCAGCGCGAGTTGCCAAGGCGCGAAGCCTGGCGTTTTCTAGATTTGGTGGCACAAACTCTGCGTTGACTCGCCAACAACTTGACAGCGCAGCGCCATTAACAAAAAAAGCAGAACAGTTATTGCGCAAAGAGCTAGAAGCAGGTCATCTGACTGGACGGGGCTATCACCGGGTGCGACGAGTGGCGCGCACAATTGCCGATTTGACTGGCGCCCCACAAATGATTGATGAGACGCATTTGCATTTGGCTTTGCTGTTGCGAGTCGATCTTGCCTCCGGACTACGCAGGCGAGAGATGTCGTTTTAAATTGAACTCTCAAAATTCGGTACTCAAAAATTCTTTATCGAAAGATCAAATTGCGGCTGCCGCATTGTGTGCATTGCCAAAGATTGGTCCGAAACGATTGATGACTCTGTTGAAGCATCATGACCCCCAAACCGCATGGGCGGTGGTTCAAGGTCGGTCAAAACCTGATGAAGTAGTTTCTGCAATGTTGCGTGTCGAAGGGCTAGTCACTTTATTGCGCCATCGTGCGACTCAAGATTTGCAAGATCAGATTGAGCGCCGATGCATTAAGGCAGGCATCAAGATAACTATTTTTGGTGACGAAAATTATCCGCGTGCTTTGGTTGCTGATTTAGCTCCACCCGCAGTTTTGTTTTATTTCGGAGATCTATCTGCTTTGAATAGCCGGCGTGTCGGAATGGTTGGCACTCGCAGTGCCACAGCCTCAGGCAGATATCTTGCTTCGCATATTGCTCACGACTTGGCGATAAACGATGTCTGTGTTGTTTCTGGTTTGGCACGGGGGATTGACGCGTGGGCTCATCGCGGTGCGTTGCGCGCACTAGAGAGTCGAGCAATCGAACGAGGAGCCGGTCGACTAGCTGATCGACCCGTTGGCCGACTAGCTGTTCGAGCAGCCGGTCGGCCAGTGGGTGTTGTCGCGTCTGGTCTCGATGTTGTTTATCCGCGAGAAAACGCTCAGCTTTGGCAAGACATCGCTAGACATGGCGCGTTGGTCAGTGAATCTGCGCCAGGTTCGCCGCCGGACGCATTTCGGTTTCCGTTGCGCAATCGCATCTTGGCTGCGCTCAGCGAAGTTTTAGTCGTAGTCGAATCGCGCGACACAGGTGGCTCAATGATCACCGTTGACGAGGCACAAAAGCGAGATGTGACGGTGTTGGCTGTGCCTGGTTCGCCACGTAATATTGCTTCGAATGGTACGAACCAATTAATCCAGCAAGGTTGCCTGCCGATCATTGGCGCTCAAGATGTGCTCGTCGCACTCGGTCTTGACAACCGCCGAGCGCAAGAAAATATTTATGACCCCAGAGTTCGTTTAAGCACTAGCGATCAAAATCTAGTTTCAATGATGATTGGCTCACCATTCACGCTTGACGATTTTGTGATTCGCAGCTGTCTTGCGACTATTGATGCAGCAGTGTCGCTTGGGCGGCTTGAAGCACTGGGTTGGGTCGTCGAGAACTCAGGCTGGTGGGAGGTTATTGAAGTCAGGCAGCCACTGCATTAAGCGATTACCGTTGTTAGTGATATGGCGACGGCTTGGAAGATTGACGAATTCATTGGGTCAATGACTGCCGCTTCTATAAACACGACAAGTGCTTATGCCAGCGATGTTAAGCAGTTTGAAGAATGGATTTCACGACTCAAAATAGACACTCCGCAGTTGGTGACTCGCGATTTGGTGCGTCAATATATAAGTTTCTTGACAACTAGTCAGAAAGCAAAGCGAAGTGTGACGCGCAAACTCGCTGCCATTCGCAGGTATTTTGCCTGGCACATTCGCAATGGAACATTAAAAACTGATCCGACAACCGGCGTTCGCACACCGTCTGGCACAGGTCGGCTACCGAAAGTTTTAACTAAAGAACAACTCAATGCGTTGCTCTCGTGTAGTAACGCTGATGTTCCAGAATGGAAGTCTTCGCGAGATACTGCGCTGATTGAGATGCTCTACGGCAGCGGTCTTCGCGTGAGTGAAGTTTGTTCAATAGATATAGACAGCATTAACGACCGAAACAACACCGTGATCGTGATGGGTAAAGGTTCTAAGCAACGACAAGTACCTGTCAGCGAACCAAGTGTGTTGGCTGTCAAACATTGGCTAAAGTTTCGCAACGCAGTCGTAAGCAACGCAGTCGTAAGCAACGAAACTCGCGACAGCACCGCATTATTTTTGAATGCGCGCGGGCACAGGTTGGCGCCGCGTGATGTGCGCCGAATTATTGATCAGCGCGCGCTTACTCCGACTCATCCGCACGCATTGCGTCATACATATGCGACGCACTTGCTTGACAACGGTGCTGACTTGCGCGCGGTGCAAGAGTTGCTGGGGCACTCTGATGTTGCGACGACGCAGCGCTATACCCAAGTAAGCAAAGAGCGTTTGAAATCTGCTTATGGAGCATCGCACCCACGCGCATGAACGCTCTTCCTGTTCGACTAACGATTGATCAAGCGTGGCAGCAATGGCACGGTAATAAAGATCCTCTCGCTCGCGAATGGCTCGTTGTGCACTACGCATCACTTGTCAAGTTCGTCGCAGGTCGACTTGCTGCAGGTTTTCCGAAACGAGTTGAGATCGGCGACTTGGTTAGTTCTGGTGTGTTTGGTTTGATGGATGCGATAGATCGGTTTGACCCTGCGCTTGGTTTCAAATTTGAGACCTATGCGATCCCAAGAATTCGTGGCGCAATTTTAGATAGTTTGCGTTCTTTAGATTGGGTGCCGCGCAGTGTGCGATCAAAGGCACGAACTGTAGAAAACGCGATCTCTGATCTTGAACACAAATTGAAGCGTTCACCGACAGACGATGAAATTGCAGCAAAATTGAAAATCAATGGCGCTGACTTAGAAAAGTGGCTAACCGAAATTGCGTCATGTGCGGTTGGTCCACTAGATCATGTCGTTGCCGACAACACCCCAGCATCCACACATGGTGGTGCGTCTTTTGTGCCGAGTCCTGACTCGGTTGTTGAAGCCGAAGAATTGCGCAAAATTATGCGTCACGAAATTAAACGTCTGCCAGAGCGCGAGCGCACGGTACTGGCGTTGTATTACGAGGAGAATTTAACTTTGGATGAAATTGCTCAAGTGCTTGGTGTTACTGAGAGTCGTGTATCGCAAATTCACACCAAGGCTGTATTGCAACTTCGTTGGCGGCTTACGGCCGCTGAAGTCGCATAAAAATCTAATTCGCTAAATTGCATTTTGCTGTTTTCTAGTTTCGTGTCTAGCGTGTTAATTTTGGCTGGGCTATCACCACAAAATCTAGGTTCTTGCAAACTCTTAGCGCCAATTTCTGTGGCTCACAAAGCCACGATAAGCGATCCATTTCGTAAGCCAAGTTGTGATCGATGTGCAGGAAATCGCGGAATCGAATACACAACGCAACCAGGCACGCCGATCATCGCCGGGGCTAGTGGTGTCGTGAGTTTTTCGGGGGTCGTTGCAAGTAAAAAATACCTTGTAATCAAAACTGCTGCTGGCAAACGTCTTACTTACGGGTCAATTATGAATAGCGATTTAAGTATCGGCAATTCAGTCGTAGCCGGCCAGATCATTGGTACAACTAGCAAAACGCTTTATTTCGGCGTGCGCGAGAGTAGCGCTTTGGGTGATGTTTATCTTGATCCGGCGAAGTATTTGAATCAAAATAATCAGTTTTTAAGTCGCGCCGTATTAATCTCGGGTGCCAGTACTAGCTTTGATCTAGTTAGTCCAGGTAATCGAGATTCGGCTTGCTGATGCCGTTTTAGCGTCTATACCGCTAGAATTTCGGGGCTAAAAGAATGACCTAGAAGAATGAGCTAGAAGAAGTAATTTTAAGTTTTATAGCTGTAATTTTTATACTGTAATTTTTATACTGTAATTTTCATCCCATTATTAAATTGCACGGTTTCCATCCTGTGGTCGCTTCGGCGCGGGAGACCATGCACTCAACCACAGAAAGGCAAACAGTTATGGCAATTATCAGCATGCGTCAGATGCTTGAGGCTGGAGTTCACTTCGGTCATCGCACAGCCCGTTGGGATCCGCGAATGAAGCGATTCATTTACGGCGAGCGCAATGGCATTTACATTATCGATCTTGAACAGACTCTTGTTCGGATCGAAGATGCTTATCGTTTTGTTCGCGACCTCGTCGCAAACGGTGGAAACATTTTATTCGTCGGCACAAAAAAGCAAGCTCAAGATCCTGTGCGACTTTTCGCTGACCACTGTGGCATGCCATACGTCAACGAGCGTTGGTTGGGCGGCATGTTGACGAACTTTGACACGATTTCAAAGCGCGTTAGCAAAATGCAAGAGTACGAACGACTTCGTGACACCGGCGAATTCGAATTGATGCCAAAAAAAGAAGCGCTGTTAATCGGTCGCGAACTTGAGAAGTTGCAGCGCAACCTATCTGGCATTCGTTCTATGGGTCGTCGTCCAAACGCAATCTTTGTTGTAGACACTCTTAAAGAGCACATCGCGGTTACTGAAGCGCGCAAACTCGGTATCCCAGTAATCGGGGTGGTTGACACAAACGTCAACCCTGATGTGATTGATTATCCGATTCCGGGTAACGATGACGCGATTCGCGCCAATGAGTTAATGGCTCGAGTTATTGCTGAAGCAGTTATCGAGGGACGTTACATCGCAGAAAAAATGACGCCAAGAACCGCGCCAACAACAGGCACTTCAACAGCACCAGTTCCGCCACCTGCACCAGCAACTCGAACTGCCGCTGAGCAAGCAGCATTTGATGCACAACAAGAATCGGCAAAAGTTCAAGCAGCAGCAGACATGGCAAAACGAGATGCTCGAGTTGCGCCAACTGCAGAGACGAAATAGGTAGAACTGATCACGATGGCATTTACAGCAAAAGAAGTACAAGTTCTTCGTCAGGCAACTGGCGCCGGAATGATGGACTGCAAAAAAGCACTTGAAGAAGCAAATGGAGATTTCGAAGCAGCAAAGAAGTGGCTTCGAGAAAAAGGACTTTCAGCAAGCGCCAAGCGTGATGATCGAGACAATGCGCAAGGCCTTGTTTCGATTCTGATCAAAGGCAACATCGGAGCGATGGTGAAGTTGAAGTGCGAAACAGATTTCGTTGCAAGCAGCGATGGCTTCAAAGCTGAGGCAGATGCACTTGTTTCTCTTGTCGTTGAACAAGGCGAAGCAGCAGTTTCGCAACGAGCAACGCAGCTTGAAGATTTGAAAATCCTCCTAAAAGAGAAGATTGAACTCGGCGAAGTTGTGAGATTTGAAGCAGCATCCGGAAACTTCATCGGTTCGTACTCTCACTTGCAGGGTGGTCGCGGAATCAACGGCGTGTTAATCGAAATGTCTGGTGCGACAGAAGAACTCGCGCACGATGTAGCAGTGCACGTCGCTTTTGCTAGACCCAAATATCTTGTCAAGACAGATGTGCCAGATTCGGTAGTTGCTGCCGAAAGGGCAACTCTCGAAGTTGTAACGCGAAACGAAGGTAAGCCAGAACAAGCGATCGCCAAGATCGTTGATGGTCGTGTGACTGGTTTTTTCAAAGACATTTGCTTGCTAGAGCAGCCATATGCCAAAGACGACAAGCAATCAGTGGCTCAGATTATTGGTTCTGCCAAAATTATTCGCTTTGCGCAGGTTGAAATAGGCTAATCACCTATGGCAGGTGCGACGTCAAAAACTTCTCGTTGGAAGCGAGTGGTTTTAAAATTATCGGGTGAAGCACTTGCTGAGTCAACTGGTTTTGGACTCGATAGTGATGTTCTGCATCAAATCGCAACTGAGGTGCATGAAACGCGTCGTGATCTAGATGTAGACATTGCCGTTGTTGTGGGTGGCGGAAACTTCTGGCGAGGACTCAAAGGTGCTGGTCAAGGAATGGATCAAGCACAAGCCGACTATATGGGGATGATCGCCACAGTGATGAACGCGCTCGCGCTTCAAGATGCATTTGAGCGAGTCGGGCAGTTCTCTCGGGTGATGACCGCAGTTGAGATGCCAAAAGTTGCTGAGCCTTATATTCGACGTCGCGCCGAACGCCACCTTGAAAAGGGTCGCATCGTAATTTTGGCGGGAGGTACGGGTAATCCGTTTTTTACTACCGATACAGCCGCTGCGTTGCGTGCAGCCGAAATTTCCGCACAGGCAATTTTGAAAGGTACACACTCGGGGGTAGACGGTATTTACACTGCAGACCCAAAGTTGGATAAAACTGCAACTCGGTTTGATCAAATCAGTTACCTCGATGTGATCAGTAAAGGTTTGAAAGTTATGGATTCAACCGCGATCACATTTTGCATGGATAACAAAATACCAATTGTGGTTTTCAACTTGCTAGAAAAAGGCAATGTTCGAAAAATTTTAGAAGGCCAACAAATCGGGACGTATGTCGGGTGATAGACGAAACTCTGCTTGAGGCGATGGAGAATATGGGCAAGGCGGTAGAACACGTGCAGGCTCAATTTATTGGTGTACGAACTGGGCGTGCGAATGCTTCGCTAGTTGACAAGATTCAAGTCGAATATTTTGGGGCGTTTGTGCCGCTACAACAACTCGCGTCGTTTCAGGTGCCAGAAGCAAGAATGTTGGTCGTTAAGCCACACGATCGCGGCTCGATAGCGGCGATTGAGAAAGCGATTCAAGCCAGCGATCTGGGTTTGTCGCCGAGCAATGATGGCGTCGTGATTCGACTGAATTTTCCGGCGCTTACCGAAGAGCGTCGCAAAGAGTTTGTCAAAGTCGTAAAAAATATGGCTGAAGATGGTCGTATCACGGTGCGAAATGTGAGGCGTGACGCAAGAAAAATATTTGAGACAGCAAAAAAAGATGGTGACATTTCGCAAGACGAACTAGATCGTGCCGAAAAAGAACTCGAGCAACTGACCCAAGCCACTGTTGACACGATTGATAAGGCTTTTACGCGCAAGGAGCACGAACTGCTTGAGGTCTAGGCTTAGGGTTTTACTTGTTAGGCAGTTTATTTTCGAAGAGCTAATTCTCGTGAGCAAAGTAGTCAAGAACTTAAGGGGGACGTGTAAAAATGGATGGTGAAGACTTTTCAAATGATGACACGCCGGTTCTGCCTGAGCGTGTTCAAAACGAATCTTCCGTAGATTTTGGTGACGATTTTGGGGTAGTCCAATTTGCCGATGATGATGATGCGACACCTAAAGATTCATTCTCTGGGCTAAGAACCGAGCAAATACCGCAGGTGACCGCCTCGTCGACTAATCAGCCAGCGAAATTGATACAAATTTCTGAAGATACTATTTCGCCGACTCCCGCCAGAGGAGATGCTCGCGAGCGGGTTAATTTGTCGGGCGGAGATGGTCGCGAGCGGGTCAATTTGACAGGTGGTTCTCGCCGCATTGAGCCAAATAATGCTCCACCTCCGGTTTCTCGTTCTGCACGTGAAGGTCGTATCACGATTGGATCAGATCCAACGGGTGAACAAAATCGTCCGATGCTTGTACCAAACTCACCTCAGCGAGATTCGTCAACTGACACAGTTCGTAAAGACACAACCGGTCAATTAGCTCGAACTCAACCGCAGCAAGTGCGTCGTGCACGAACTAATTCTCAAAGCGATTCAGGCACTGGTCCACGCGGAAGAACACGCACAAATTCGCCCGGACAACCACAATCAGTTGCCAAACGAGATATTCCGACAGCAACAGCAGTCGGGGCTTTACTTGGTGCAATTTATATCGGAGCAACTTTGATTGGCCCGGTTGCCGTGGTCACTTTGCTCGTTGTTGTTCTTGGGTTGGCTTCAGTTGAGTTTTTTTCGCAGACATCAATAACCGGATATCAGCCGGCAATGATTGTCGGAGTGGTGGCATGCATTGCTTGCCCTTTAACCGCATACTGGGTCGGGGACGCAGCGCTACCTCTCGTGTTTGCGTTTTCGTTTATTGCCGCGGCTGTAAGTTTTATCGGCACTACTTCAGTTGAGAGTGATCCCGCTCCAAACTTGGGTTTAACGATGCTCGGAATTATTTGGATCGGATTATTCGGGTCGTATGGCGCACTAATTTTGCGGCTTTCAAACTCTGGATCGGGCTTTGAAAATGTCGGAACAGATACTTTATTTATAGTCGTGATCGGCGTGATCGCCAATGACGTGATGGCATTTTTTATCGGAATGGCTGTCGGTCGCACTCCACTTCGAGCTTGGATTAGTCCTGGCAAAACGATGGAAGGATTTGTCGGCGGAGCAATTGGAACTTTCGCAGTGGTTATTGGTGCCGGCATGCAAAGCGGAACTTGGACAAAATTAAGTCACTGGTTGATTATCGCCACAGTGATTTCGATTGCCGGGCCAATTGGAGATCTCACCGAGTCAATGATTAAGCGCAGTATGGATATCAAGGATTTCGGAACATTGTTGCGCGGACACGGTGGAGCACTTGATCGCTTTGACAGCATTTTATTCACCTTGCCAATTATTTATTATCTGACGTTGGTGCTCACCCCTTGGGTTGTTTGATCCGTGAAGCGTGTTGCGATTGCTGGTTCAACAGGTTCGATCGGCAAACAAACTCTTGAAGTAATCGGTGCATCAAAAAATGGTGACTATGAGGTGGTTGCGATAAGTGCAAACGCTTCAGTTGCAGAAGTAGTTGCCCAGGCCAGAAAATTTAAGCCAAAGCTAGTTGTCATAACCGATGAGTCGGCGCGAGTAAATGTTGCACGAGAACTTTCAATTACAGATCCGAAAATAGAAGTTTCGGGTGATTCTGCACTGATGCCCGACATTGCCGATGTAGTAGTAAATGGCGTTGTCGGATTTGCTGGTTTATCCGTGACGATTGCAACACTCAAAGCTGGCAAGCGACTCGCCCTTGCGAATAAAGAGAGTCTGATCGCCGCTGGGCCAGTTGTTGCGCCATTGCGAAAAATTACTGGAGCCGAGATCGTTCCGGTTGATAGTGAACATTGTGCGATTCATCAATGCTTGCGTAGTTCTGATAACAGTTCTCGAGAAGTTGCAAAACTTTTGCTGACCGCGAGTGGTGGGCCGTTCAGAGGGCGTACGAAAAAATCCTTAGAACACGTCACGATTAAAGATGCATTGAAGCACCCGACTTGGTCAATGGGACCGAAAATTACAGTTGACTCTTCGACTTTGATGAATAAAGGTCTTGAAGTTATTGAAGCCCACGAATTATTCGGCTTAGATTATGGGTCAATTGATGTTGTTGTTCACCCGCAATCAATTGTGCACTCGATGGTTGAATTTCGAGACGGTGCGACAATTGCTCAGTTGTCGCTGCCCGACATGCGATTGCCAATTGCCTATGCTCTCGAATACCCGCAACGTTCAACTGTCGGTTTTGGTGCGATTGACTGGACAAAGCTTTCCCGACTTGATTTCGAACTACCTGACCGTGACACATTTCGCTGCCTTGACTTGGCTTACGCCGCTGGACGTGTTGGCGGTACGGCGCCTGCCTGGCTGAGCGCTGCCAATGAAATTGCGGTTGAGGCATTTCTTGCAGGTGACGTGCAATGGTCACAAATTCCGACCATCATTGAAGCAACCATGCAACACCATGATGGTCTAATGCCAATCGAAGTTGAAGATATTTTAGAAGCAGACAAAGTCGCGCGCCATCGGGCTCGAGACATAGTGCGAAAGGAAGTTGTAAATTGAGTTCGATTTATTCAAAGTTTCGCAATGAGATTGCTGCGGGTGGGGCGGTGGACGATCAAGATGTTGTAAAAAACAGTGCGATGACCACTTGGAGTACCGTGGTTATCGTCGTCGGTCTACTTGCGTGGCTGGGTGTTAAAAATCCTTGGTCGTTACTATTTGTGGTCGGGCTGATTGTGTCAGTTTTTTTGCACGAGCTTGGTCACTTCGTAAGCGCGCGTCGCAGTGGAATGAAGGTCACTCAGTTCTATATGGGTTTTGGTCCAAGAGTATGGAGTACCAAGCGAGGCGAAGTTGAGTTCGGTGTAAGAGCATTGCCGATCGGTGCATTCGTGCGAATTGTCGGCATGAACAATTTAGATGAATGTGATCCCGCCGACGAGCCTCGCGCTTATCGCCAACAGTCTTATCCGAAAAGAATTTTTGTGATTACTGCCGGCTCGATAATGCACATGGTTATCGCCGCGACTTTATTCATCGGTGTCTATGCAACGGCAGGTCGCTTCGGCGACACAAAAGAGTTGCTGATCTACGGCGCGCCAGCCAGTGGCTCGCCGGCAGAAGAAATCGGGTTGCAAGATGGCGATCAGATACTGGCGATCAATTCAACCAAAATCGCCTCACGGGTAGAACTAGTAGAAACAATTGTTGCTTTTAAACCAGGTGACACAGTTGAAGTCGAAATTCAACGCGAGGGCAGAGTGCTTTCTCGTCGAGCAAAATTGATTAGCAATCCGGCTAATCCGCAGATTGCATTTTTGGGTGTTTCGACAGACTCTTACAAGTACGTGCGACAAAATGTCTTTGGCGCTGTTAGATATGGGCTGACTGATGTTGTCACGGTTGCACGCGCATCGGTAACTGGTGTATTTGTCGTAATCAACCCTGCGAACATTATTGCAAATGTCGTTGCTGCTGAGCCTGACCCTTTAACTCGTCCGACGACTGTTGTTGGTGCGAGTCAAGTAGGCGGCGAGATAGGTCGTAGTGAAGGGCTCAAAGGCATTTTGATTATGTTGGCCAGTGTCAATGTTTTCGTCGGAGTGTTTAATATGTTGCCGCTTTTGCCATTTGATGGTGGTCACGCAGCTATTGCGACTTATGAAAGGTTTCGATCTCGACGCGGTCGCGTTTATCGTGCTGATGTTGGCAAAATGGTGCCTGTGGCAACTACGGTCGTCGCGTTGCTGGTGATGTTGCTTTTCGCTGGTTTGTATCTTGATGTCACAAGTCCACTCGGCTGACCGTATTTAGTTTTATGACTCAATCACAGTACGAGCGTAAAAAAACTCGACAGATAAAAGTCGGAAAAGTATTAGTTGGCGGAGATGCACCAATCAGCGTGCAATCGATGACGATTACGAAAACTGCTGATGTCGACGGTACTTTGCAACAGATTTATGCTTTGGCTGCTGCGGGCTGTGACATTGTGCGGTGTACATGTAATGACGCGCAGGCCGCCGAAGGTTTGGCGCAAATTGTGCCGCGATCACCTGTGCCAATTATCGCCGACATACATCACCAATATCGCATGGCGTTGGCAGCACTTGAGGCTGGTGTGCATGGGTTGCGGCTCAACCCAGGCAACATTCGTAAGCCTGAGCACATTAAGGCCGTCGCATCAGAAGCGCGTGATCGCGGTGTGTCGATTCGCATTGGTGTTAATGGCGGTTCGTTAGATTCTTCTCTTTACGAAAAACATGGTGGGCTCACAGCTGAAGCAATGGTTGAATCGGCGCAACAAGAGTTGAAGTATTTTGAAGAAGTTGATTTTGATCTGGTCAAAATTTCAGTCAAAGCATCAAATGTTCCGTTGATGGTTGAGGCCTATCGCATGCTGAGCGCGATCACAGATTTTCCGTTGCATCTAGGCGTAACCGAAGCGGGCCCGCTTCCAGGCGGTTTGATCAAAGCCACTGCTGGTATCTCGACACTGTTACTTGAGGGCATCGGCGACACAATTCGTTACAGCCTGACAGCCGACCCGATTGAAGAAGCACGAGCAGGTCGACAGTTATTAGAAGCACTTGGTTTACGCGAAAGAAAAAATGTTGACTTAATTGCTTGCCCAAGTTGTGGACGTGCCGAAGTTGATGTGATTGATATTGCCCAACGAGCGCAGGCGGCATTCGCCGACAAGAAATTACCGCTGCAAATTGCAGTGATGGGTTGTGTTGTCAATGGCCCTGGCGAGGCACGCGAAGCTGATTTGGGTATCGCTGCAGGCAATAAGCGAGGACATTTATTCGTCAAGGGCCGAAATGTCGCTGTGGTGCCAGAGTCTGAGATGGTTGAATCACTTGTCGAGTGGGCAACGTTCATACACGAACATGGCACAGATGCTGCGTTGAAGCGTGTTGACACAACTATTGCCGAACGCGAAGCGGCTAAAGATCGCAATGCGGCACTTGCTGAGCAAGGCGATGATGCCAACCATGATCATGAAAAGATCGTTGAAATTCGGCGTAAAGTCTCAGAAAAATAGCGCATTAATCAACGCTTCGCAAAAAGCTGACTGTGGCTATGTTGCAATGTCGTCGGCAGTCGCAAAAGCTGTCGCTTCGTGACTGACGGTACACGACGACGCACAGCCAAAGTTTGTGGCAACTGTGCGACCAGACCAAACGTGGCGCACCGTTGGATGGCGCGCTCTAATGACCCACTGCCATTTCGAAACGCCAAACCAAGAGCCATTGCGGTGTCATTGAGGTCGAGACAATACCCATTCGGAAAGACGTCGAGTTCACGAGCCAAAAATCGCATTGCCCATGTGGCGCTCGGGCCAATGATGCCTAGCCAAAATGTTTCGACGTACTCGCCACAAGTATCAAAGCCTGCAATGTTGACAACCGGGTCAACCCATTCTGAAACGAATATCTCGCTATTAGAAAAGTCACAAAGATTTGAGTTCATAACAATCGTGTGTGCATTTAACTTTGGTTACGGTGCGGATTGACAAAATATGGCGAAAGAATAGTTAGGTGATAGATATTCAAAACTCAGGCATTGACCCTGTCGCGTTAGCAACTGCTTGCAAACTTATTGCAGATGCTCGGCGAATTACAGTTTTGACTGGCGCAGGTATATCAACTGATTCAGGTATCCCAGACTTTCGCGGTCCGAAAGGTTTATGGACGCTTAACCCAGATGCCGAGCGAGCGGCAACACTTCGGCATTATCTAGACGATCACGAACTACGAAAGCGCTCTTGGCAAAACCGAATCAAATGGATACATGGCGACCCGCAACCAAATGCAGGGCATGGGGCTTTGTTTGAACTTGAGAAGCGTAATTCTTTGGTCGCATTAATTACACAAAATGTTGATGAATTGCACCAGCGCGCTGGTCACGATCCGAGCAAAGTTATAGAAGTACATGGCACACTTCATCGAACTTGTTGCTGGGGTTGTAAAGATCGCCGACCAATGGCGCAAGCCCTGGCAAGAGTTGTTGCCGGTGATTCTGACCCAAGATGTGTACTTTGCGAGGGGGTGTTGAAGAGCGACACAATTTTATTTGGTCAGCCACTTGATCAAGATGTCATGGCTCGTGCACTAGAAGCCAGTACTAATTGCGAAGTTTTCATTGCGGTTGGTACATCGTTGTCGGTATTCCCGGCGGCAAATACATTGCCCCGTGCAAAAAACTCGGGTGCCAAAGTGATAATCGTCAACGGGCAACCAACGGAGATGGATCACTACGCCGATGTTGTCATGAATAGTGAAATTTCAGAAGTTCTTCCTCAGATCTGCGGTGTCGTTAAATCCCGACCATAATGGTAGGGTATTGACATGTCTACTTTTCGTGAATTGCTCGCTGATGCGAAATCAAAAATCCAAGAAATTGATACCCAAACTGCAGCCACAAAAATTGATGCCAGTCAGGTTGTTGTTTTAGACGTTCGTGAGCCAGATGAGTATGAGCAAGGTGCGCTACCAAATGTTGTGCATATCGCTCGTGGGCATCTCGAAGCGCAAGTAGAAACAAAAATCGTCGACAAATCAGTTGAGATAATTGTTTATTGCGCCGGCGGCGTACGCAGTGCATTTGCCGCAAAAACTTTGCAAGAACTTGGCTACACAAATGTTTTGTCAATGGCAGGCGGGTACGGAAAATGGAAGGACGAAGGTCGCGCGTGGAGAACTCCAGCGCAATTGAGCGCCGAACAACGCAATCGTTATCAGCGACACTTATCGTTGCCGGAAGTTGGCATTGAAGGACAATCGAAACTACTTTCGAGCAAAGTCTTGTTACTCGGGGCAGGCGGTCTGGGTTCGCCGGCGGCAATGTATTTGGCGGCAGCCGGAGTCGGAACAATCGGCATTGTTGACATGGATGTTGTTGATGCTTCAAATTTGCAACGACAGATTTTGCACAATATCGATCGAATAGGTGATAGAAAAGTTGATTCGGCTAAAAAAACGCTGACGATGATTAATCCTGATGTTGATGTCGTAACCTACGACACGCGCTTGTGCGCTGAGAATGTTATTGAAATTCTCAGCGGCTACGACGTAATTGTCGATGGAGCAGATAACTTTCCAAGTCGATATTTATTGAATGATGCCAGCGTAAAACTGGGCATTCCAGTTGTGCACGGATCAATTTTTAGATTTGAAGGTATGGTCAGCGTGTTTCATCCTGTGCTTGGTCCGACTTATCGCGACATGGTGCCTGAGCCACCACCATCCGAACTCGCACCGAGTTGTTCTGAAGCTGGAGTGCTAGGTGTGTTACCAGGAATTGTCGGCTCGATTCAGGCACTCGAGGCGTTGAAGATCTTGCTAAATCTTGGTGAGTCGTTGATCGGTAAAATTCTCGCAATTGATACAACTGAAATGACATTCCGTACTTTTAAATTGCAACGTGATCCGAACAATGCTGTGACGTATGACAATCGCGAACGAATTCAAATCCGTGATCTCGAAGGCGCGTGTGCGCCATGGCTCGCGCACTAGTTAACTCGCGCGCTAGTTCACAAGCCAGTTCACTTGCTAGTGAACAAGCCCGTTTACTCGGCAGGTCTAGCCCAGGTCGTATAATTATCTAGTGCGTTTTGCCATAGTTGGAGCAGGTTTTACGGGTGCCGTCGTCGCCCGAGAATTAGCCACCGCAGGCCACAAATCAGTTGTTTTTGACACCCGCGATCATGTCGCTGGCAATTGCCACACTGCTCGCCACGAAACCGGTGTGATGGTGCACACATATGGTCCGCACATTTTTCACACGCAGCACGAGCATGTCTGGGAGTACATCAACCGTTTTGGCGAGATGATGCCGTACAACCATAAAGTCAAAGCGATCTCAAAAGGCAAAATGTATTCGCTACCAGTGAACTTGACGACGATAAATCAGTTCTTCGGCACCGACTTTACTCCTGAGCAAGCTGAAGCGTTTATCGCCACGAAAGGTGATGCGACGATAACTTCGCCTGTATCTTTCGAAGACCAGGGTCTGCGGTTCGTCGGACGCGAATTGTACGATGCATTTTTCTCCGGGTACACCGCAAAGCAATGGGGTGTCGACCCTAAAGATTTGCCTGCAAGTATTTTGGCGCGACTTCCAGTGCGATTTAACGCGGATGATTCATATTTCAACCATCCGCATCAGGCAATCCCAAAAAATGGCTACACACCAATCGTTGAAGCGATTTTGAATCATCCGAATATTTCTCTGTGCCTGAGTACAAAGTTCTCACCGAAAAACACAAGTGAAATTCGCGAATTTGGCGAATTTGGCGAATTTGATCATGTCGTTTGGACAGGACCGATTGATGCTTACTTCGATTATGAATATGGCCGACTTGGTTATCGAACACTTGATTTTGTCGCCGAGACGAGTGACGGCGACTATCAGAAATATCCAGTTGTAAATTATTGTGATGTAGATGTGCCTTACACGCGAATCACTGAGCACAAACATTTTGCACCATGGGAGAGTCACGACCGCACCGTGGTGTATCACGAATACTCACGATTGTGTGGCGAGAGCGATACGCCGTACTATCCGATTCGTCGCGTCAAAGAAAAAGAACTGTTACTCAGCTATGTGCAACGGGCCCGAACGGCAACTGGGGTAACTTTCATGGGCAGATTAGGCACCTACCGCTATTTAGATATGGATGTAACGATTCATGAAGCACTTGGGGCCTCGCACGAGATGCTTAACTGTTTAGCGAGCAATAAACCGTTGCCCCAATTTTCAATAGATCCGATGGTATGAAATGACAAGCTTTTTATTACAGCGTTTGGTATTACCACGCGTTGAAACCACAGAGCCACTGCTTTACGTGCGAACCCAAGGCGATGTGAGTTTCGCCAACGAAACTGCGTTGCTTGTTAAAGGCGCCGAACTTAGCTTTGACACTTCATTTGGAGTATTTGCCGCTGGTCGTTGGAAGCGTCTAACTTCAGTTGATTGTCTGAGCGTAACTGTGCATGCTTCTGGCTCTGGACGAATCGAGTTGGTCGGTGTTAGCTCAGTGATTCGTGGGCTCTCACTGCAAGAAAAAATTGTTGCCAGCGCCGGAATCTCTTCAAGTGGCAAAACAACATTGGAAGTGCCTGACTTTGCAAAATCATCGATTGGTACTTATTTTGTAAGAGTCAGCGCTGAACAATCAGATGTAGTTGTATCTGGCGGACAATGGACGACTACCACAATTGCGCCTCGCGAAGTACGCCTGAGTCTTTCAATTACAACATTCAATCGTCAAGATTATGTAAAGCCAACTGTGGCTAAAGTTTTACAGCTAGTTGAAAATGTTGATTCTTTGCGCAACCGCATGCGAATTCTCGTAGTTGACAACGCACGAAATATCGAATTTGATACTGCGCCGAATGCCCCGATCACAGTTGTGCAGAATCCAAACTTGGGCGGCGCTGGTGGTTTCGCCCGCGGAATCATCCATTTGCGCGATGAAGGTTGGTCAACTCACGTGTTGTTGATGGACGACGACATCACACTTGAGCCAGAAGCCCTTGTGCGAACATTTGCACTGTTCACTTTTGCGTGCGATGCGAATCTATGCATTCACGGAGCAATGCTTAGCGAAGAGCAAGCGTGGATGCAATTTGAGGCTGGCTCTAAGTATCGCTGGAGGTCTCTCTACCCGTTGCGAGCTATCGGTCGTGAAGATGACCTTCGTGCGCGTAAGTTGGCATTGCGCGATGCCCGCGAAAAAAAGTTTGCGTATACAGCTTGGTGGTATACGGCGTTTCCGATTTCAATTACCCGAGATAATCCGCTGCCGGTTTTCGTGCGCGGTGATGATGTCGCGTTTGGCTTGATGCATACAGGCAAGCACAGTGTGACAATGAACGGTGTAATTGTTTGGCACGCAGACTTTGGTCTAAAGAACAATCCGTCGTCACTATTTTACGAGAAACGAAATTTCGCGATAGTCGACACGCTTGTATTTGCAAATCACCATTGGTGGCACTTAGCGCGCCGATTCATTGCACTGAGTTTTCGTAATCTGTTTTCGATGCGTTATGCCAGCGTTGAGTACATGATTCGAGGCGTTCGCGCATACTTGGCTGGCCCCGAAGCGTTGATGGCAACAGATCATTCGGCTCTGCATGACGAGTTACGTAAAGTCACGGAAGAAAAGCCAGGACCACTGCCGGCTGAACTAGCAGCAGTCGCAATTACCAAGCCGAGGCCGAAAGCCATTCGGTTAATTGGTTTTGCTCTGGCGATACCGCTTGTTGGTGGCTACATTTTGCCGAAGATAATGCGCCGAGATGTTCTCAAGACAGCTCCAATTGACTCACGCGCTGTTGGGCTTGCAACCCGATATAACCGAATTTTGTATCGCCACGACCGTTTGCCCGAAGGGTTTTTGGTTCAGCGCGACTCGCGTCGATTCTTTTCTTTATTACGCGAAGTGTGCGTGGTGACAAAGGATATTGCTCTTAACTACCGTCGTCTAAAGCGCGAATACAAAGCGGCTTACCCGACTTTGGTTAGTGACGCTTCATGGCACGCCCGCTTCGCAAATAAATAATTTTTAGTTATTTATTTGTCACGACCGCGGCGCTAGCGGCGAGTAGTGAAAGCCAAGTTGTCCGATCAATCACGCCAGTTTGCTTGAGTCCAACAGACTTTTGAAATTTCTTTAACTGCCTGGCAGTACCAGAGCCGAGGATTCCATCGGCTTTCATTTTTACTGCGAGTACACGGCTCAGAGCAGTTTGTGCCGCCGCCACAGAAGTATGGCGTGATTTCAAGCCAAGGGCGAATGATGTCGAATCAATACCTAAGACGGCGAGCACTGCTTCATCGGCAATGCCATCAATTGGCAGACCTTTGATCTCTTCTAGTTTCGCCACGGCATTTGCGGTACCTTTGCCATAGTTTCCGTCTTGAGCAAGTTTTTGTTTCTTCTTGAGTTCAAGCGCCGTGTTTAGTGCTTTTTGCAAAGTTGAAACAGGCGTACCACGGTTGCCGGTTGTTAGTGGCACGGCAAGAGGTAAAACATTTGAAGCATTAGCCGTGATTAAACCCTGTGTGCGCAGCGCGTCAAGTTGGTTGCGCAGAAACAATGCAAACTCGGCTCGGCCAGTTGTGGTGAGGTGCACATCATCACGAAACCAGCGTGATTGAGATGGGTCGCTGCTGGACGCGTTCCAGTCAAGAACCGAAACATTTGGATTTGTTGCTGCCGCCGTAGCGAATGCGGCATTCGACAGCGCATAATTCTGCGATGTTCGCCGTGTTGAAAGATTTATGAACACTATTCGTTGTACGTTACGAGAGTTGAGAGCATTAACTACTTGAGTTACATCACTAGACATTGTGTTCGGGTCATCGTTATAACCCAGTTGAATCATCGCAATCGTCGGAAACTGTTCTGGCGTTAGAGAGTTAATTATCGCCAGTGCATCAGGTAAGCCTTTGTCAGGGGTTACGCAAGATGGTCCAACCATACATCGATTTGAAAGAGCCTGAAAATTTATTGAAGGATACGCGGGTGCGACTGTTGCACTAAATTCTGAGGCGACACTTTCGCCAACAGAGTCACCAACAAACAACATTGCGCCAACTGCTCCGGCATCTAGTGGTGCTCCAAATATAGGTGTCACTCCGAACCATGGTGACGGAAGATCAAATGCGGTGCGAAAACTCCAGCCCGACATTTTCACAGCGCCAGTGGTGCCCGTGACTGTAACTTCAACTGCGTAGCCACCCCAATCTCCGCCCAATCCATCATTGGCTGTAGTCACAGATGTAAGAATTCCGATTTGCGGATACTTGGCGACAATTTGCGCTGCAGAAAATCCACGAGACCAAACCATCAATGAAGTGTTGGCCGCAAGATCGCCTTGGTCGACTTGCGCCGGAAACGCCCCGCCAGCAGTTCGACCACCATTTGACGATGAAAACTCGGCACGCACAACGTTGCCTTGTGGATTGCGGATTATTATTCCAGCGGTTTCGAGAACTGCCCGATCTGTATTCGTAGTTTCCAATATCGCTGGCGTGGCATTTAGTGCAGTGCGTATGGCTGCGCCACCGTAAACTTGGCAGTCTTGTGTGTCGCAAGTTTTAGCCAGACCGGTATAGCGATTTTCTGTCACCGAGTACGACCGAGCAGCAACAGCCTGTGCTCGCAGAGCGTGCATTCCAGCGCCACCTGCAGCGTCTCCCCAACTTGACGGAGATTCACGCGGCACAACACCGCGAAGATAATCGTCAAGCCGGGCAATATTGATCGTGCGGTTTTCATTTTTAGTGTTGTTCATCGCACGAATTAATCCGCGATAGTAGCGAACTTGGTTCAAATTATTTGCCTTAGATTCGCATAGTCCAACCATCTCAAGCGGGGCACCTGCAGAGTCTTGACTGGCGTTAGTTAAAAATGATGCCTGCCCACTGAACTCACCGACGAGTATGAAACCCGATGCTTCTGGCACATCACTCTCAGAAAGGCACTTGCGTTCTGTCGAACCCCAAACTTGATAAACACGTTCGGCTCCAACCTTTTCACGGGCGAGCATGCTGGTGAAACGTCTGGTTTGATCTGTGTCTTCAAGTAAACGCATGGTGCCAGAGTCCGAAACGACGCCAGTTTGTTTGGCGTTAAATAAACTCAGCCAAATACTCATTTCCTGGTTAGGTGCTTCAAGAGGTGAGCGAGTGTTGCCGGTTGCGCCTCCGTAATAGAAGTCGATAATTTGCTCCCACGACCAACCAGATGTCGTCGCCCAACCGTACGCGCCGTATTGACTAAGCCCGCGACCGTGACCAAATCCACGACCGTATACAACGATTCCGCCTGGCAGTTGTCCGTCAGCGGCGTTTACATGACGCAACGGCGTAACCCCAGCAATAAATATTACCGAACAAATAACGCAACTCATACGTCTAAATATTTTTTTGGGGATTATGCGCATACGGAACCAATACATTCTCGCATAAGCGACCAGTCTAACTTGACTGACGAAAAGAGTTCAGGTTTTGTTGACTACGCGACTACTTCGGTAGCAGGAAGTGTGTCGCGTTGTTGCACGACGACACCAGCGAGTACAAAACTAATACCAATTAAATCTGTGATACTTGGCACTTGATCTAAGAACAACAAACCGAAAATTGTTGCAGTGACCGGAAGTAATGCAAGCAAAATAGAAAATCTTCTTACAGGGATTCTGCGCAAAGTGTATTGATCAATTCCGTACCCGATTGCATTCGATAGAATTCCGACGAGAAAACAAGTTGCCAGAATCCATGGTGCATTAAAGGCTGGTCCACTTGTTGGCGCACCGAATGGTGCAATGAAAATAGCGCCGATCAACAAGCCAACTCCTAATCCAGAGACACCGCGGTCGAAGCGCGCAACTTTTGCTCCGATGACTATGTATGCAGCCCACATTATTGATGCAAGAAATATAAAAAATAGGCCGACTGGTTCATTGCCAAGTTCAATACCAGAAAGTATTAAGACACCAATTACGGCGCAGACCAGTGCGAGTGCGTTTCGGCTTGTGCGAGTTCGAAGTGTGGCAACAGTGATTGGGCCGATAAATTCAATCGCCACGCCTTTGCCAAGATCTAGATGCTGAATCGCTAAGTAAAAAAATAAATTCATCAGTGCAGTTGAGATTCCGAACAGGCTGACTGAAATTAGTTCGTTCCGAGTCCAGCGTCCGCCGCGACGCAATGTCGGAATTGACAAGACGACTAGTACTAGCGCTGCGCCGATCACGCGAAACCAAGCGACACTGGCTGGAGCCAAGTCATCAAATAATCGAACCGCGATTACAGCGCCGCAGTATTGACCAATAGCTGAGACGATGAACAGCGCCTCAGGCGGTGCAGTAGTTGCAAAACGATTTAATCCGCGCGAGGCGGTATTAGAACTCAATCGAAAAGATCTGGGTCAGTTCGGCAAATGTCTTGCCACAGCGGTTGAAATTGCAACCAACCAGCAGCCGGAAACCCCGTCAGTTTTTGCGTGTAACTTGCATCTTCGTGAGAAATTAATTTTGGTTTACCAACAGCCTCGGCCATTAATTGCGCTTGACAATTTCGCTCCATCGTGATGAACCAAAATGCTGCTGCATCGACAGTGTCGCTAACAGTGAACAAGCCGTGATTCTGATGAATCGCAGCTTTACCTTTTGGAAATTTTGCGGCAATTTCTTGCCCTGCTGCTATTTCGAATACCACGGCGCCACCTTGCTCAGTGATCACTGTGTGATCTTCGTAAAACGCACACGAGTCTTGTGTGATTGGGTCAAGAAGTCTCCCAAGCGAAGACCAAGACTTTCCGTAAGGCGAATGTGCGTGAGCCGCCGCGATGACATCTGGTCGAGCTTGATGAATCGCTGCATGAATGCAAAATGCCGCACGATTCACCGGCTGAGAACCATAAACGACATCACCGTCATGATTTACCAGAATCAAATCGCTAACAGACATGTAGCGAAAACTTTTTGCAAACGGGTTTACCCAAAAATGATCGGTGAACTCTGGGTCGCGCACGGTGATGTGTCCGGCGACGCCCTCGCCAAACCCAAGACGGCCGAAAATGCGCATTGCACCAGCAAGTTTTTCTTTGCGATGTTGACGCTCTTGCTCGAATGTTTCAAATTTAGGTGGCCCAAGTTGTGCCACTGTTTTTGGAGTCAGTTCAATACCGTCAATTATTTTTTTAGTATCCGATGATTGTTCGACGATTGCCATAGCTTCAGGTTACGACAATGCAAGCAACGCAGCGTTAACGAGTTGCTCGGGTAGTAAATCAAAAATGCCATATAGTTCGGCAATTGTGCCAGATTGGCCAAATTCGTCTACACCAACTGGCACAGTTCGTGCCCCATAAACCGAGCCGAGCCATGCAAGCGAATGACTTGCCGCATCTTGCACCGTCAGAATTGGCAGGCGTTGCTCAGACTCGTGCAACAGCATTCCAAGATGACCGACATCTCGGGTTGTGACTCCATGGCGGGTTGCGTTTTGTTGAGCATTGCGCCAGCCACGGTAAATCCGGTCGGGTGAACAAATGTCAATCACAACCGCGTTGACGCCTTCTGATTCGAGAAGTTTTGCTGCTGCCAGCGCTTCGGGTACGACGCTTCCGGTTGCGGCGATGATCAAATCAGTTGGTTGTGATTTGTCTGTGGGTTCGTGTAGTCGATAACCACCCGCTAAAACATCTGCACGCAACGCTTCAGCGCCACGCACCGCCAAAATATTTTCAAATGGTGATTGATCAATCGGTCGCGTTGAAAGTCTCAGATACATGCTGTCGCCATCTGGTGTGCCGAGTCGCTCGAGCCCGTTGCATAACAACCAATCAAGTGAGCGGGCATAACACGGTTCGGCATATGTCATATTCGGAAGTTCTATGCCGAGTGATGTTGTGACAGTGCTTTGGTGCGCACCACCTTCGGGTGCCAGAGTGACACCAGAAGGTGTGCCGACCAAAATAAATCGCGCACCGTTATATAGGGCATAAATCAACGCGTCTAATCCACGACAAACAAATGGATCGTAGACGGTGCCGATCGGGAGTAAATGTTCGCCGTGTAGTTCATGACCAAGACCGAAAGCGTGCAGAGCAAGAAATAAATTCATTTCGCTCAGACCTAGTTCGACGTGACGGCCTTGTGGTCCTTCGTTCCATCGCAACAATCGGTCATCGCCTAAATAATTTGGTTTCTCGTCTGAACTAAAGACGCCGAACTTATTTATCCATCCGCCTAAGTTTGTACTTACGCTGACGTCTGGTGAAGTTGTGACCATTCGTTCAGCAACTTCGGGGATTGCACCAAGACCAGTTAATAGTCGACCAAAAACTTCCTGAGTCGACATTGGTTTCTTGCCAACTGCAATACTGACTTCGTTTGGAATATTCAGCACTGGTCTGTCAGGTAATTCTTTGTTGTTAATGTCGCCACCTACTGCGCGACAGACTCGATCTTCTTCGGTGTCACTGACGAACTGATCCCATTCAGTTTCAAGGGTCAAGCCGTTGCGTTTGCGTAAGTCATCGATTTGAGTTTCAGAAAGTAAAGCCGCGTGGTTAAGTGGGTCGCCAGCAATTGGTAAGCCCCAACCTTTTACGGTGTAAGCAAAAACAACGCTCGGTTTGTCGGTAACCAGATCGCATTCGCGATAAGCGTCAAGCAGCATTTCGATGTCGTGGCCGCCCAAGTTTTGCACGAGAGGTGCTAGATCATCGTCTGAGATGTCATTAATAAATGCGACAACTTCGGCAGGTGCACCGACCAAAAACTTTTCACGCAAGGCTGCGCCGTACACACTGAACAAACTTTGGTAACGCTCGTTCGACATATCATCAATGTAATTACGCAATGATTCGCCACCTGGTTGAGCAAATGCAGCCTGCAATTTATGTCCGTACTTTGCTTCGATGACATGCCAGCCTGCATCGGCGAAAAAACCAGCAATCTTTTTAATTTTCATGCCTGGCACAACTCGGTCAAGACTTTGTCTGTTGGCATCAACGATCCACATCACATTGCCTAGACCTTGCAGTGCAGGATCTGCAATTGCTTCCCAGATATTTCCTTCGTCTAGTTCGGCGTCGCCAACGAGTGCGATGAAACGCGCTGCTGGTCGCGGCGAGAAATGTGCGTCGACATATCGTCGAACCATTGCCGCAAATAACGGCGCAACAGCACCGAGCCCAACAGAGCCGGTTGAGAAATCAGCAACATCAGGATCTTTAGTTCGACTCGGATAACTCTGCAAGCCGCCGAGAGTGCGCAGCCGTTTTAGATATGACTTGTCGAGTTCACCAGTGAGATATTTGATCGCATGAAATATTGGTGAAGCGTGCGGTTTAACTGCAACTTTGTCGTCGCCATTTAAGTGACCGAACCACAGTGAAGTCATGATGCTGACGACTGATGCACTGCTGGCCATATGTCCACCAACTTTTACGTTGAATTCGCCGTCACGTCCGCCTGGAGCAGGGGGTATCTCGCGTTCGCGGTTGGCATAGTCGACCATGCGTACTGCAAGCCAGAGAACTCGTTGTTGAATTCTTTCGAGCACTTCAATGTCGGCAAGGTTTTCACTTCCAACGATGTTTTTGCTCATCCATTAATTATGGCTTATCGTGAATGGTTGTGACTATCTCGCGAGAATTGAAGCCTTCTGAACTGGCAGCCCCAGCGGCGGCATATGCGCATGGCGTGCATGTGCCAGCGGGTTCTGAACTCATATTCACATCCGGAGTAGTGCCGACAAAGCGTGACGGCAGCGTGCCAGTGAACATCGGCGAGCAGGCAAGTGTCGTCTGGCAGAATATTTCAGCAATTTTGGCAGAAGGTTCAATGTCAAAATCTGACATTATTTCGGTGACAACTTATGTCGTAAATTCGGCCAGCCTTGCCGATCAGCTGAAAATTGTGATGGCGGAGCGAGATCTCGCACTGGCTGGGCATCGCGCAGCGAGCACACTTGTAACTGTGCCGGCACTTGCCCGACCAGAATGGCTAGTTGAGATCTCGGTGGTCGCAGCAAGGCAGCCGAACTCGTAACCTTTACGACAAGTATGAACACAAAAAACAAAGCGATAAAAACTCGGTGAGCAAGAAAACTACCGACTCCGGAATCGAAGTAGAAGCGCTCTATACAAGTGATTCGTTGAAGAGTTTTGATGACAAGACGCTTGTCGGTCTGCCGGGTGAGGCGCCGTATACGCGGGGCATTTATCCGACGATGCATCGAGATCGCTTATGGACAATGCGTCAGTATGCAGGCTTTGGTACAGCGGCCGATACGAACGAGCGATTTAAGTTTCTTTTGAATGCTGGTCAGACAGGTTTGTCGTGTGCATTCGATTTGCCAACTCAGATGGGTTACGACAGCGATCATCCGCGTGCGGCTGGCGAAGTCGGCAAAGTTGGTGTGGCGATCGATTCAATCGAAGACATGCGCGTGTTGCTGGCCGATTTACCGCTCGACAAAGTGACAACATCAATGACGATTAATTCGACAGCCGCAGTTTTGTTGCTTCTTTATGAACTAGTTGCTGAAGAACGCGGTGTTAAGTCAACCGAAATTTCTGGAACAATTCAAAATGATTTGTTGAAAGAATATATTGCTCGTGGCACATATATTTATCCGCCGCGTCCGTCGATGCGAATCATCACGGATATTTTTGCCTATTGCGCCAAGCATGTTCCGAAATGGAACACAATTTCAATTTCGGGTTACCACATTCGTGAGGCGGGCTCGACTGCAGTACAGGAGCTTGCGTTTACTTTGTCAAATGCGATTGCCTATGTGCAGGCCGCTGTTGACTCGGGGCTTGATGTCGACGATTTCGCACCGAGACTTAGTTTCTTTTGGAACGGTCATAATAATTTCTTCGAAGAGGTCGCCAAGTTTCGTGCCAGTCGTCGAATGTGGCACACGATCATGACACAGCGATTTGGTGCGAAAAACCCGACTAGTGCCCTGATGCGATTTCACACCCAAACCGGTGGTTCAACGCTTACGGCGCAACAGCCGCAAAACAATATCGTGCGAGTTGCTGTGCAGAGCATGGCGGCCGTGTTAGGCGGAACACAAAGTTTGCATACCAACGGTTTTGATGAAGCGTTAAGTTTGCCGACCGAAGATGCGGCACGAATTGCTTTGCGCACGCAACAAATAATCGGCTACGAGAGTGGAATCACTGACACGCCTGATCCGCTTGCTGGTTCGTATTACGTCGAGTCATTGACCAACGAAGTTGAGCGTTTGGCGTGGGAGTACATCGAGCGGATCGAAACAATGGGTGGGGCAGTGCAAGCAATTGAGTCTGGGTTTCAGATGGGCGAAATTGAAGAGTCGGCCTACTCTTATACGAAATCAATTGATGACGGTTCGCGTGTGTTGGTTGGTGTAAACAAATTTGAAATAGACAACGATGTGCGACCAACGCCAACCAAAGTTGACCCAGAACTTGAGCGCAATCAAATTGCGAGAGTGGCAAAATTGCGTGCATCACGAAACCAGGGCGATGTGACTGCTGCGCTCGCAAAATTAAAAGATTCGGCACTTAAAAGCGACAATGTTTTGTATCCGATGAAAGATGCATTGCGGGCAAGCGCGACACTTGGCGAAGTTAGCGATGTTTTGCGTGAGGTGTTTGGCGTTTACCAGCCAAGTTGAGTCGCGCGTTTAATTCGAAATTGTTTTGATTTTTACTGGCGGACGTGCGATCGCTGGTGCTTGACGTTGTGGGTAACCGAGATAGATCATCGCCGTGATGTGCGTGCCAGGTTTGAAATCGCAGAAGTTCGCAATGTCATCATTGACACCTTTAGGGCAACTCGACCAGAAACTGGCCAAGCCGAGCGATGTCGCGCCGAGCAAAATATTTTGAATGCCCGCTGAAACTGCGTCGCGATTTTCTTCGGTGCGCAATTGGGTGTCGCCTTGTTCTGTCCCGACTATCAAAATTACTGGTGCGCGCTGAAATTTGGTGCGTGCTTTGGCGACTTTTTCTGGCTTGTCGCCGTCACGCGCCATTGCATCTGCGGTGCAATTACTTAAGCGTTCGCGGGCGTCACTAGTTACGGCAGCAAACATCCACGGAAATGTGAGTTTGTGATTTGGCGCCCACATTGCCAACTCGCAAAGTTTTTCAAGCACGCCGTCATCAAGTGCACGATCTTTGTCAACCATCATGTCGGTGCGCCGCGCCCGAACTAGATCATGTAGTTCTTCAAATTTCATTCTGGTTGCGCTTTAGTTTTTGTGGAGGGCTGAGTTGAGGCCGCCCCATGAGCCTGTGCGTTGTGATGCTTCGACCGCGCCAGTTTGGCTATTGCGACGGAACAGCAAATTGTTGGCACCAGAAAGTTGGCGCGCTTTGACGACAGTCGAGTCAGGAAGTTTTACCAGCGTGCCACCGGTGACATAGAGGCCAGCTTCGATAATGCAGTCATCGCCGAGACTGATGCCAAGCCCGCTGTTTGCGCCGAGCAGACAGCGTTTGCCGACACGAATAACTTCTTTGCCGCCACCAGAAAGTGTGCCCATAATTGAGGCGCCGCCGCCGATGTCAGAACCGTCGTCAACAATAACGCCAGCAGAGATACGACCTTCAACCATTGAAGTGCCAAGTGTGCCGGCGTTGAAGTTGCAGAAACCTTCGTGCATCACTGTCGTACCCGCAGCAAGGTGGGCACCAAGGCGCACACGTGAAGCGTCGGCGATGCGCACTCCAGATGGCACAACATAATCGGTCATCCGCGGAAACTTGTCAACACCATGAACTGTTATGTGTTCGCCGTTGCGTCGCATGTTGAAAGTGACTTCGTCGATTACATCAACCGGTACGGCACCAAGTGATGTCCATGCAACATTTGTTAGCAAACCAAATATTCCATCAAGATTCATTGAATTCGGCAACGCCAAACGATGAGACATTAAATGCAATCTCAAATATGCATCAGATGCGTCGCGCGGCGCAGTGCTCGTATCAATAGAAATATTGACGGGAACAATGCCAACACCACGACGCGGGTCGGTGTGCCTATCGGGCAACGATGACAAAAATTCTTCAGGCGTACTTTCGCCCCAGCCAAGTCGTCTGAAGTAGACATCAAGTACGGCGTCGTTTGGTGCCACAGTGGCTATGCCAACACCCCAAGCGAGTTTGGCAGAGCTCATGAGTCGAATACTTCAGGTCGCAAAGTCGGAAACAGAATCACATCCTTAATGCTTGAAGCGCCACTGAGAAGCATTACGAGTCGATCAATGCCGATACCGAGACCACCGGTTGGTGGCAGACCGTATTCGAGTGCGCGTAAATAATCTTCATCGATTGTTCCGGCTTCGAGATTGCCGGCAGCTTTTGATTTTGCTTCTTCCGCAAATCTCTCACGCTGTTCGATTGGGTCATTTAGTTCACTGAAACCATTAGCAAGTTCATGTGTGCCAACAAATAACTCAAATCTTTCGGTAAGAAATGGATCTTCGCGGTCAACTCGCGCCAATGGTGAAATTTCGACCGGATGACCAGTCACAAATGTCGGCTTAATCAAAGTTGATTCAGACTTTTCAGCAAAAATTTCTTCAATGATTCGACCAGAACCCCAACGCGTTTCAGTATGGATGCCGTGTTTCTTTGCAATTGCACGCAACGAATCGACACTTTGTGACGGGTGAACTTTTTCTCCAACGGCTTCGCTGGCAAGATCGATCATCCGTACGCGTCGCCACGGTTCGGCAAGATCAAATTCGGTGCCACGGATATTGACAAACGTCGTGCCAAGTGCATCGCGAGCTGCATTGCGGATCAACACTTCAGTTAAGTCCATAACGTCGGTGTGATCGGCAAACGCTTGGTATGACTCCATCATTGTGAACTCTGGATTATGGCGTGTTGAGACTCCTTCGTTGCGAAATACTCGACCGATTTCAAATACGCGCTCCATGCCACCAACTATCAAGCGCTTTAAGTGCAGTTCAAGTGCGATGCGCAAGAACAACTGCATGTCAAGTGTGTTGTGATGAGTAATAAATGGTCGAGCGTGTGCGCCACCGGCCTCCATGTGTAGAACCGGAGTTTCGACTTCAATGTATTCGCGCTCGCTAAGAGTTCTTCTGAAACTTGAAATGGTTGCGTGTCGAACTTCAAACACGCGACGCGCTTCGTCGTTGACAATTAAGTCGGCATAGCGCTGACGGTAACGAGTATCTATGTCTGTTAGTCCGTGAAATTTGTCGGGCAATGGTCGAAGCGATTTTGAAAGTAAATCTACTGACGAAACTTTGACGGACAATTCGCCTTTTCGCGTTGTCATTATTAAACCATGAGCGCCGACCCAGTCGCCAAGATCGAGATTATTGATTACATCAAACTGTGCATCACCGACGACTGACTTAGAAACAAATAACTGAATGTCTGCACTGCGATCACGGATCGTGACAAAAATTAGCTTTCCTTGATCTCGCTTAAGCATGATTCGCCCCGCGACCGAAACAGATTCTTCAGTTTCGTTGCCGGGCTCTAGGGGTGCAAACTTTTCACGTAATTCACTGAGCGTGTGGGTGCGATCAAAGCGATATGGGTAAGGATTTACACCAGTCGTTTTTAATTCGTCAATCGCCGAAAGTCTGCGTGTGCGCTCTGCTTGAAAGCCGGATCGACTGTTAGTGATTTGATCGGTGCCTTGGTTGGTGACCTGGTTGGTGCCTTGATGCTCGTTATTGTTTTCGGTTGTCACGTTGCTCGCTTCATTAAAATTAGATAAACGCTATTGTAATTCGTTTAGACCGAAGCAACAGGGGCGAATTATCTGTTATTCAATAGCTATTCAATAACGAGTAGAACATCACCAGCACCAACGGTGTCGCCGGCTTTGCAACTAATTTTCTTAATTGTCCCTGCTTTGTCTGCCTGAATTTGATTCTCCATTTTCATTGCTTCAAGCACTAAAACTGCTTCGCCTTCTGCCACAACTTGACCTTCAGCTACGAGCAACTTAATCACTGTGCCTTGCATTGGCGCTGTGACCGTGCCACTTGCGGCTGTTGCAGACTGACTCGCACTGCGAGATGCTGATCTAGTTTTCGTACCTGGCGAACTGCCACCAGCGAATGGCGGCACCCAAACTTTGACATCAAATCGTTTACCGTTGACTTCGACAACGGTGTTTTTTTCAACGAGACCATCGCTGTTGGCCTGTGTCTCGCCGGTCGTTGAAATAATTTTCGATAAATCCAAAGTCTCTTCAACCCACTTAGTCGAATGTTTCGTCGCGGCGAAATCTGGATGACGCAAAATCGCAAGGTCGGCAGAAATTGTCGTATGAAGACCCTCGATCTTTGTTTCTTCTAGTGCCCGAATAGTTCGTGCGATCGCAGTCTCACGATCTTTGCCCCAAACAATTAACTTTCCGATTAGATTGTCGTAATACTGACTGACTGTGTCGCCAGATTCATAGCCACCGTCGAATCGAACGCCAAAACCATCTGGTGTCGTGAGTTTTGTGATCGTGCCAGGTGACGGCAAGAACTTTCCGGCTGTTGGGTTTTCGGCATTTATTCGCACCTCAATTGCATGACCACGTCGCGCGGCCAAAACTTGCTCTTGTGTCATTGGCAATTTCTCGCCAGATGCGACTCGAATTTGCCATTCAACTAAGTCAATGCCAGTAATCAATTCTGTAACTGGGTGTTCGACCTGTAATCGTGTGTTCATTTCCAAAAAGAAAAACTCTTCATCTTGGTAAATAAATTCAACAGTGCCAGCATTAAAGTAACCGACTGCTTTTGCGGCTTTTACTGCAGCAGCGCCCATTTCTTCTTCTACGCCATCTGGAAGCGCTGGTGCTGGGGCTTCTTCAATTAATTTTTGGTGGCGTCGTTGCGCCGAGCAGTCGCGTGATGAAACCCACACGACATTGCCGTGAGTGTCACCAACAAGTTGAATTTCAATATGTCGTGGCCACGAGAGATATTTCTCAATATAAATTTCGTCACGGCCAAAAAAAGCTTTCGACTCACGCTGGGCTGAATCCATTGCTTCTTGCACGCTCTTTTCGTCGCGCACAACTTTCATTCCGCGTCCGCCACCGCCGAACGCAGCTTTTATTGCAACTGGCCAGCCATGGCTTTTGCCGAACGCCAGAATCTCATCGGCGCTCTTTAGGAATTCTGTTGTGCCGGGCACGATTGGTGCACCGCCACGAAGTGCTGCCTTGCGTGAAGAAACTTTGTCTCCCATTTCGACGATCGCCGCTGGTGGCGGCCCGATAAATGCCACGCCCATGTCGGTGATCGTTTTTGCAAAATCAGCATTCTCGCTAAAGAATCCATAACCAGGATGAACGGCATCGGCACCACTGAGTTTGATTGCTTCAATAATCGCATCCGTTTTTAGATAACTCTCAGCGGCGGTCGTTCCGCCTAGCGCAAAGGCTTCGTCAGCAAGTCGCACATGTAACGCGTTGCGATCAAGCTCGCTATACACAGCGACCGTTGCGATACCCATTTCGCGAGCGGTGCGGATTACTCGTACTGCGATTTCGCCTCGGTTGGCGATAAGGATTTTCTTTAACACGGGTTACTATTCTCGCTGATGACAAGCACCGATTACAACTGGCCCGAGAATTGGTTTGTGCGCAGGGTACGAGAAACGGGCAGCACAAATACAGACTTATTTGCCGATGCACTTGCCGGTGCGCCGAGCCACAGCGTTTTAATGGCCGATAATCAGACTGCTGGTCGCGGTCGACTTGACCGAACTTGGGAAGCAAAGGCAGGGGAGAATCTGCTCGTCTCGCTGTTATTTCGCAATGAGATGAATTTGCTCGCTACGTTGCCCCGAATTGTCGCACTCGCTGCGGCTAACGCTTGCCAAAAACTGTTTTTAAGCGGTCGACTAAACGTCTTGTCTGCTCCAACAATTAAATTGAAGTGGCCAAATGATCTATTAATAGACGATCGCAAACTCGGCGGCATGTTGAGCGTCGGTGATCAACAAAAACAATTTGTCGTAGTAGGCATCGGGATCAACGTTGGCTGGGCACCACAAGAGGCAGTTTCGCTAAGCGAATTTTTTAGCGAGAAGTCGCCGAGCCCAGTTGAATTACTCGAAAATATGTTGCTCGAAATAACTCAAATTGAAAAATCGAGTTTGACCGAACAACACGAAAAGTATGTTGCACTACTTGCAACACTTGGTAAAACAGTAAGAGTTGAGTTGACAAATGGTGGCGTAATCACCGGTCAAGCTCAAAGTATAAACGTTGAAGGTCGATTAGTAGTTGTAGAAACAGGCGATAATTCGGTGCGGCACGTTATTGACACTGGTGATGTAGTGCACCTTCGCAACGCCGATCACGGCTAACTTTGAAATCGCATGCCGCGATCAAAAATAAAAAATAATCACAGATTCAGAAAGCTAATTGCATTCGCGCTTTTTACGGCTTTCATTAGCGTTGGCGCGCTGCAAATTGTCGCAGCAACAAAATCTCAGTTAGCCACTGTTAGACGCGATTTAGTTGCATCGTCTGAGTTATCTGCGCCAAGTCCTGGCTTCGAGAATTACTTGCTTGTTGGCTCAGACTCGCGAGAAGGTGCAGACCCAAATGATGCTGATTTCGCGGCAATCGGTGGCGAAGGCCAAGTTTCGGGTCGCAGAAGTGACACTCTGATGGTTTTTCACTACGACATTGCAACTGGTGCTGGAGCCTTGATCTCGTTTCCGCGCGACTTGTGGGTCAAGTTAGGTGATGGCCAAAAGGCTGGCCGAATTAATTCTGCATACCAATTAGGTACCGATGTGTTGATCCGCACAATTCAAAATGAGTTCGGCATACCGATTCATCATTATTTAGAAATTGATTTTCAAGGATTCAAGGGACTCGTCGACTCAATCGGCGGTGTGCAAATTTGTGCGCAATTTCCGTCACGCGATAAACACACGGGGTTCTTTATGCCAAGTGGGTGCCACAACTTAGAAGGAGTACGTGCTTTGGCGTTTGCACGCAGTCGATTTTTTGAAACGAAAGTTGAAAATAAATGGCAGATTGACGGCACATCTGACATCGGTCGAAGTAAGCGGCAGCGTCAGTTCATTGCCGCAATGCTAAACACGGCAGTTACTCGTGTGATTTCCAATCCGTTTATGGTTTCGAGTGCATTTGCTGGTGCCACTAAATCAATCATCACTGACGAGAATCTCGATTTAACTGAATTTGCCAAAAAAGTTAGGCCGGCTGCTGATGGTTCAATCAGTAGATACTCGCTCGCGGTTTATGGTGATCGCATCGGTGAAGACTCTGTTTTGCGCGTGGATAAAGATTCAGCTCCGGTGCTCGCATTTTTTGGCGGCACAGGCCCAGCCCCAGAAGTACTAGACGAGAACTAGTACAAGAGAACTAGTAATTTAAGCGGTTCTTGCCTTGGCGGCAAGTGGCGAGAATTCAGCGCTCGTAACTGGAATACCTATTTTATTACCTTGCACAAAATCACAGCCCAAAAGTTTCAAGCGTTGCGATTGATCTTCTGTGGTTACCCATTCTGCAACAACCGACATATTTAAGGAGTGAGCAAGTTGAATCACTGAGCGCACGATCGGGTCATCATTGCCTTGCGAACCAATGTCGCGAATAAATGTGCCATCAAGCTTTAAGTAGTCAGCAGGAAAGTTACGCAAGTTTACGAGTGATGAAAACCCGGTACCGAAGTCGTCAATTGCAAGTTTGATGCCGAGTCGCCGCAACGCGTTCAGCGTGCGCATAACGCCACCTTTGTCGTCAAGCAAAGTTGATTCGGTTACTTCGAGGTCAACTTGATGCGGCTCGAGTTCTGCATCACGCAACGATGCCATTGTCCGTTCAACAAATGTTGCGTCGCGAAGTTGTCTCGCCGAAACATTGATGTGCATTACAAAAGAATTATCAATTGACTTTGCATCTAGCCATTTACGCATGTCTGCGCACGCTTGACGACCAACCCAATCGCCAATTGGTCCGATCAAACCAGATTCTTCAGCCAACGAAAGAAATACTGGCGGAGTTAGTACACCGCGTTCTGGATGTTGCCAGCGCAATAAAGCCTCTGCTCCAGCAATGCGGCCAGTGTGTGTTGAAACAATTGGCTGGTAGACCAAAAATAGTTGATTAGCAGCCAATGCACGTTCGAGTTGCGCACTTAGTGAACTTCGCTCACGAGCGTTGGCGCTCATTTCTTCGTTATACATTTCGCACCGGCCACGACCGCGTTGTTTAGCCAGGTACATTGCGCTGTCGGCGTGATGCAACAAAGTCACAGCGGCATCGGCACTCGACATTTCATCAAGCAGCGAAGCGCTAGCCATTGCGATGCCGATGCTTGCACTCGTTGTAATTTCGAATCCTTGCAAAATTTGTTCGCCAGTTACTGATGTTCTCATGCGATTGGCAACATCCATTGCGACTTGTTCGTCGCCAAGACCATCGCAAAGAATCACAAATTCATCGCCACCTATGCGCGCCACGACATCTGATGGTCGGGTCGCGCTGACAAGACGCTTAGACATGTTGACGATCAACTGGTCGCCAACTGAGTGTCCGATTGTGTCATTGACATCTTTGAGTTTGTCTAGGTCGACAAATAAAACAGTCACGCCCCGCTTTAAAGTTCGCGAGCGATCAAGTGCCTCTGCAAGTTTGCGTAGAAATAAAACACGGTTTGGCAGACCGGTAAGTGCATCATGAGTGGCTTGACGCTGCAACTCATCTTGTGTTTGTTTTGACTCAGTTATGTCGCGGGCAATTGACGAATAATGTTCAATAGCACCTTGCGAGTCGCGCACAATCTGCAAAACAACGTCGAGCGTGCGCATGATTCCGTCTGCGCTACGAAATCCAACTTCGCCCTGCCAACGGTTTGATGTTGTGCCAGTTGTGATCTCGCGCGGTAACTGATCACGAATCGCTTGAATGAAAGTTTGAATTGCCGCGTCGCTATTTGCTGGCGTCTCGTTTATTCCAACAAGTTGCTGTGCGTAGTCGTTCGCAAACATCAATGCACCGTTGCGATCAAATACCAAAACGGCATCGTGTGATGCATCAAGTAACCCAATTAGTTGTTCACTTAAGGTTCGTCGAGCGACCGCCTGCGTCACGTCGTGAGCCGTGCCGATATAACCAGTCACGACACCGGCATTATTTTTTTGTGGTTGCGTCGAAACTAAAATCCACATTGCCTCACCATTTGGTTGCCACAAGCGAAACTCAAAATTAAATGGTGTCTGAGTTTCTTTTGCGAGTTGCCAAGCGCGTTCTGCAGCCGTTCGTTCTTGCGGTTGTGCGTTCACCCACGGTGCTGTTCCGACCACAAGCGGTGTTGCAGCGAGCGCGAGAGTTCTAAAAGCATCATTGGCAGCCACTAGTCGACCATCCGTATCAGTCTCAAAAAGTGAGATCGGCAAAGCCGTCAGCAGAGAGGCGAGATTCGGGTCTATACCTCAATCATTACACGCAAAGAGTGTGTCACGAGGTTTGGGCGAAGAAGCGAGTTTCGGCCGAATCGAAGGCGCTTGCCTGAATTGCTTCATACAACAATCGTGAGTCATTGAGTGATTTGGGGTCTGGCTCAAATTCAAGCATTTGGTCAAGTGCATAAACGACTAGTAAATATTCATGCATTTCACCGCCAGTTGCGCACGGTCCGCTATAGCCAGAGGTGATTTTGGTGCCATTTGTCGTTGCGCCAACAATTGCAGCAGCAGGTATCCCACCTTCTTTGATTGAAGTCTCGTCTGGACTGATATTCGCCATCATCCAAAGTGGTTTTTCAGGCGCAGCCAGGTCGATCAACGTGATCGCCAAACTTTCAGCTTCAACTGAAGTATTTGAAATCTCGAGTGACGGAGAAATGTTCGCTCCGTCACATGTGTGACGCGAGTCAATCGCACCACCATCAAGCCAAGTGCCGGTCACCGTAAAAATTTCCTGCAAGATTGAATCTTGCGCGTCAAGTGTTGTCTCGGCAGTGGTCTCAACGATTTCGATTGATTCACCTTGTCCAGAGCCCGGTGCCCGCAGTTCACGGCCATCAGTTGAACAAGACGTAATTGCAACAGTGGTCACGCAAAGCAAGAAAATTGCGCCACGGCTACTCGCTATTTTTCGCGCGGGCAATTTAGCTAGTTGATTAGCTAGTTGATTAGCTAGCTGATGAAATAGTGCTTTAGTTTTTGTCCCCATTTAATTTAGTTTACGGTACCGCTGTATTCCTTACAGATCACTATCCTGCTTGAGATGAGAAAGTCAATTTCGCCGGTAGCACCACGTCACGATTTAGACGGCAACCAGTTGTGCGCATTGACGGTTCATGCTCACCCAGATGATGAAGCATCAAAAGGCGCGCCAACTTTTGCGATGTACGGCGAAACCGGAGTACGAACTGTGCTGGTTTGTTGTACGGGTGGAGAAGAAGGCGATCTAAATAATCCTGCGCTCAAAGAACCAGGCATGCCGTTTCACGGACTAGATGAAGTTGCTCAACAAAAATTGATGGAGTCTGTGCGTCCTGTTGAACTTGCCAAGAGTGTTGAAATAATTGGATTTAACAAATTGCACATGCTTGGTTATCGCGACTCAGGAATGGATCAGAGCCCAAAAAATTTGAACCCCGAATGTTTTCACATGGCAGATATGGATGAAGCCACTGGTCGGCTGGTCAAACTCATTCGAACTGAAAAGCCTCACGTAATTGTCACTTATAACGACGACCATCGTGGATATCCGCATCCTGATCATGTCAAGGTGCATGAGATAAGTATTCGAGCATTCGATCGTGCTGGTGACCCGAATTGGTACCCAGATGCTGGGGCAGTGTGGCAACCGTTGAAAATGTACTACTCAGTTTGGTCGCGCTCGCGTCTAACTGCTGTGCATGAGGCATTGTTGAGGCTGAGTGGCTCATCGCCGTATGACGAAGATTGGTTTAGTCGACCAAACATGGACGATCGAATTACAACCAAAATTAGAATTGAAAATTATCTTTGGGCGCGTTCTGGTTCGTTAAGAGCACACGCCACGCAAGTAGACGAGAATGAACCGTTCTGGTTTGGTCTCAGCGACGAAGAGCTTGCTGAGGTCTATCCATTTGAAGATTGGATTTTGGCGAAGTCTTGTTTAGAGAATCATTCACCAGATGCACAACATCTAGAAGATGACTTATTTGCAGGGATAAAACAGATAGCTAGCTAGCTAGTTAACTAGCTAGTTCGCATTAGCGAACGCAACTCGCGAAAACCGATCATCGTTGCACCACTCGCTGTGATCGCATCACGAATTTCTTGATCATTGACTGCAAGTTCGTAATCGTCTACCCAGCTTTGTGCGATTTCGCCCAGCGCTCGAACTTCTGGTGTATCGATGCACGGTTGAATATGAATCTCAGTTACACCCGCTTCCAGTGTGTCTAGAGCTCGAAGAACTCTTTGGCGACTTCCGTAACGCCAGTCGTGATCAAAAAAGTCTGGAAACACGACACCCTCTGCAAGTGCGAGTTTTCGAAATGGAAAACCCGCCTGTTCTTCGTTAATTGAACTCGGCAACCTAAGTGGTAGACGAAATTCAACAGCGAGTTCGAGATAGATATCAAAAAACTCAGGGCGCAAAGTAATCGCCGTTAAGTGTGGTGCAAGGTGGGTTGGGTCAAGCCCCCACGCGATTGCTCGTTCGATTTGTGCGCGGCACTCTCGCAAAACTTCGGCAGGGTCGGCGTGCTCCCAAAGATCATCAATCGTGCGCGGAAACCCTCCTTCACCCGAAGACAGCGACGGAGAATTAGTGATTGATCCCCAGCGATAATTTGCATGTTCAGCATTCAGCGTGAGATGCACACCGATGTCTTCGCCGTTGTAGCAATTTATTGCGTGGCGTGCCCACGGCGCCGGCACCATTAGCGAAGCGCAAGTCGCCACGCCTTTATTCAGCGAATCGTAAACGCCAACATTTGCCGCATGAAATGCGCCAAGATCGTCACAACTTAAAATAACTAGGCGAGCGTGCGGCGAATGCCCAAGTTGCTCAACCAGACTTTTTTTCGTAGCCGTCACAGTTTCACGCTATCGCTGACCCGATATACCTAACATCGCAACCATAAACCGATTTGATTTTCACGAGCAACAGTTTCGATTGAAGCAAATTTTGTGGCGAAAGCCGTATTCGGGGCGATGTTCATCGTTCGAGCAAAACCAAGTCGCAGTAACTCTTGATTGATGAATGTGCCATCTATCAGATAGAGATAAACGAGTAGCCGCTGATATCGATCGCGCGCTTCAACATCTCGTTGCACACGCACTTGAGTTTTAGGTTTTAGTACCGAATGTGTGAATGCTGAGGCTTCAGGCCCAAAGCAACCAACAGGTTTTGTCGGATGAACTGTTTCTGGTGTGTCAACACCGATCAGTCGCACACTTTCGATCGCACCTTGCAACCGCAGAACAACTGTGTCTCCATCTATGACTCTGATCACACTTGCGACATCACTTGGCAATTGCTGTCGGCTGGCGCACGAAGAACTTAAAGACGAAATAATTGTCAGCATCAGAAATATCTGCAACAGACGATTTTTTGTAAACCGGTGTTTCACAAACTGATGTGTAACACAAAATGCGATTATGGTTGGCAGATATGGATAAGCCCTCAGAATTTGGATTAGGTCGTGTTGGTATCTGGACATCAGCACTTGATTTGCAGCCGATGTCTAAAGCAAAAGAAGCAGTAATCGAACTTGAAGAACTTGGTTTTCGTTGCATCTGGGTGCCAGAGGCAGTCACTCGTGAACCGTTCGCATCTTGTGGCGTCTTGCTTGAGGCGACAAAGAAAATCACAATGGCTACTGGTATCGCTTCGATGTATGCGCGAAGTGCCGCAACGATGAATGCTGGTTGGCAAACGCTTACAGAATCATTTGGAAATCGTTTTCTTCTCGGTATCGGTGCGAGCCATCAGCACCTTGTTGAAAAAGTTCACAAGACTAGTTACGACAAACCATATTCGGCAATGGTCGAATATCTAACAGCAATGGATAACGGACTATTTTTTGGTGCTGCGCCGGCTGTTGCCCCACGGCGGGTTTTGGCTGCACTCGGCCCAAAGATGCTTAAACTTTCAGCGCAAATGGGCATTGGTGCTCACCCATATTTCGTTCCGGTTGAACATACGAGTTTTGCGAGACAGATTCTCGGACCAGGCGCGTTGCTCGCACCAGAAGTCGCTGTCGTATTCGACACAAACCCACAGACAGCGCGCGAAACCGCAAGGAAATTTATGTTGACTTACAACCGATTGCCAAACTATGCCAACAACTTGTTGAGACTCGGTTGGAAGCAAGAAGATATTGCCGGACCAGACAAGATGCCTAGTGATGCAATGGTCGATGCAATTGTTGCGTGGGGCACACTCGAGACGATTACGAATCGGATCAAGGCACACCTTGACGCTGGCGCATCACACGTGTCTGTGCAAGTTCTTGATGCCGATCAGTTTGCGTTGCCGATGAGTCAGTGGCGCGAACTTGCGACGGTGTTAGCTAGTTTCGGCTAGCGCGAGATTAAAGGGAAGCGTTCGTCAACTAGTAAATCGCCGGGCCGCAATGAATTTGGTTCGAGTGGTGGCGAAGTCTTCCATGGGCGAGTCGCCCAAACTGCGTCTGTGTCAACGTACCGAAAACTAATAACGCGGCGGCGGCCTTCATATTCGGTGGTCGCTGGTGCGCTGTGCAGCGTTCGAAAATGAAACGCGACGATGTCACCTGGCATCGCCGCAAAACTTTCGATGTCTGTTGATTCGTCGAGCAGTTGCGGCTCAGGAAATTGTTCGTAACCGCGAGCATCGGCGACATATGCAGTTTGATCCACAAACCTTCGCGGAATAAAATTTTTATCAAAGTCTCGTCGTGACTTTATTGTTCTCAGCGCGATTTTTTTAGGAATCGGATCAAGCGGTACCCACAAACTGACATTGTTGTTTGAATTGACGCCGTAGTACGGGTCGTCGTTGTGCCACGGCGTGACCTGGTTGTTGCCGGCTTCTTTGACTAAAACGTGTTCGTGAAAGAAACGACCCAAGGTTGTTTGCATTAATTCGAGTGCAATTTGTGGAAGCGCGCCAGTAAGCGCGTGGGTTTTATAAGCGTCAAATCGCGACCAGTTTACATAGTCGTCAAAAAACCGTCCCTGCTTCGAGTTGGCCGCATATTCGTTGGCCCATGGCCCGGGTGATTGCATGTTTTGTTCAACTGCAATTGCAAGTTCGCCGAGCGCCCCATCGCAGAGAACACTTCGCAACATGACAACACCGTCGTGTTGGTATTTTTCTACATCACCCGCAGCGACTAAATTATTTTGCACGTTCTA
>CALACK010000038.1 GCA_937890395.1 uncultured Acidimicrobiaceae bacterium
AGCGTGACGCGAGTGCTGGCACGAACTGTTTAACTAGCTCAAGTAAATCTGGACGCAAAACTGTCTGCACATAAATATCTGCGTTCAAACACAGAGCATCGAGTTCATCGCAAGGCACAGTATCTCCAGCGAGCACAACAGATTTTCCCTCGGCTTCTATACGAAAGCCAATCGTTGGTGTCACTGGTCGGTGATCGGTGCGACCAACAATTACACGCGCTTCACCAATCATGAATTCATCACCTGGCACAACTTCGTGCACCACAACCTGCAAACCTGGGCCACTACGTAAGTCAGCGTGGTGATCGTGACGATATTTTTGATCAGGTGTCAGCATCGCCATCATTCCGTCTACTACTTTTTGCGTACCCAGTGGACCATAAACAATTGTCGGTGTCGCCTCCGGTGTCAGAATCCACCTAGTCGTCACCAAATCATTCAGATCTGTGATGTGATCGCTATGTAAATGCGTTATCAGAATCGCCGAAATAAATGGTGCTGGTACGCCTGCAGCTACCAGTCGCATCGCAACTCCGCGGCCACAATCGATCAAAATGTTTTGCCCCGCACATTGAACCAGAGTCGACGGCCCCGCACGATTCGCGTCAGGTATCGGGCTACCAGTACCCGTCAGCGTTACTTTCATGTTCAGACCTTAGTTCGCGAGTTTTTCGGTGAAGAAGTCGAGGATGATCTCGGCGCGTTGAACGCGATGTATTGGCGAGCCCGAGCGTGAAAGTTCGTGTGTCTCACCTGGGAAGCGGTAAAACGTTACGTCTTTACCAAGAAGTCGTAGCGCCATAAATAATTCTTCAGCTTGATTAATTGGGCAACGTAAGTCATTTTCGCTGTGAATAATCAACATCGGCACATTTATATTGCGCACATGACGAATCGGTGACATCCGCACATACTCGGCTTCGTCTTCTAAATGGTTTGGCCCGTGCTCGACACGAAACACCGTGCCGATGTCACTTGTCCACTCTTCAGACAACATGTTGTTTACCGCACGCTCGCTGCAAATCGCTTTGAATCTCTCGCCGTGACAACCTGCCAACATCGTGGCCATGTAGCCGCCATAACTTCCGCCAAGCATGCCGACACGGTTGCCATCAATAAACGGATATTTTGCCAGCGCACCATCGAGAACCGCGAGAACATCTTTGACATCGGCGTCACCCCACCCGGTACCTGGCGCCACTGGGTGTTTGCGACCAAGAATTGCCTGACCCCATGCTTGCTCGCGACCGCTTGATCCGCGCGGGTTACTCATCACAACTACGAAACCTGCAGCAGATTGCATTTGTGCTTCATCAAAGTATGTTTCGCCATATTGTGTGTGAGGGCCTCCGTGGACATTCAACAGCATTGGATACTTTTTCGTTGAGTCAAATTCGCGCGGCTTCATCATCCAAACATCAATCTCGTTCGGCCCACCTGAATAAGTCGAACCGCACGGCACGGTGAAGTGCTCCCAAGTTTGTGGCGCAGACTCAGCGATCAGAAATGCGCTTAGATTGCTCAAGCGTTTTTCGCCAGACTTTGTCAGCACGAATAATTCAGTGAGTTGGTTCACTTCGCTGGCAACAAAAGCAACTGTGGCGTTCTCAGCGCCGCCGATGGCATTAAGCGATTTGACAATTCGTCGACCAGTTGTAAGCCATTTCGGCGAAGTCTTACCAGTTGCGTCTACTTGCACAACATGAGCAGTGCCACGATCTTCGGCGTAGGCGATCAAAGTTTCTTCATCGCGCCAAATCGGTGCGATAGCACCTGAGGTCGGCGAGAACGTTCGGTCAAGCGCGCGCGAAACCCACACACGCTTTTTAGTTTTAATCTCAAGCACGCCGACATGGTCATTTTGTGGAGATGTTAAAGGATCATCTGAGCCAACGAACGCCACCCGCGCCCCGTCAGGCGAAACACTCGGCGCATAGTAAACCCCTTTTTGATCGGTCAGAGTTGTGATTTGGCCATCAAGTTTTACGATGTGCAAGTCGTTGGCGAGATCGTTGTCCCATGTTTCGTGCAGAGCGCCACTCGTAACGACACCTGATGAATCTGTAAGCCAGGATGGCCCCGAATGTTCGTGCTCACCTGGCGTGATATTGCGCGGGGCGGCAGTGCCGTCGCTCGGCACTATATATATGTGTTGCGGACGATCGAAAACGAAATCTTCGCCGTTGAGTCGTGTGAAGAATGTTTCGATCTTGCGTGGCGACATTGACGACTCGTCGTCTTTGGTATAACGCTCATCTTGCGTGCGCGATGTGAACGCAATTTTCTGGCCATCTGGTGACCAACGTACACTGCCAATTCCATCGGGCATCGTCGCTATCGTGCGAATTTCACCGCTTGAACCAATCGGCATGACGTGCAAAGTCGTCTCGCCTTTTTTCTCGCTGCGACCCGATGTGAATGCAAGCCATGTCCCATCTGGTGAAAAACTTGGGTTTCCATCTCGCTTTTCGCCTGCGGTCAGTGGTCTCGGCTTTTCAGAACCGTCAGTTCGCGCTAACCAAACCTGTGAGCGATATTTATTGGCTTTGTAGTCAACTCGCGTCACAACATATGCAACTTGTGACCCGTCGGGTGAGACCACAGGCGAAGCGGCACCAATCTGATTTGAGATTATTTTTTCAGCCAGCTCTTTGTGTGGCGAAGTCTTCGTTTCTTCTTTAGTCATCTAACTCACTGTAATCAAATCAACCACTTCGCTACCATTCGGTTGTTGACTGATCAGCCTTGTGCGATTGAACGCGTCAATAAGTGTGTGTATGGCACGCGAAGTAAATCGTGTCGAATATCGGCCTGTTCGTTCTTGAAAGACACTTGAATAAATTTAAGGTATTGCTCTTTCGTGCGCACAAACTTGCCGCGGTCGTTTTTCGCGAGGAGCTTGGCGATCAAATTCTGTTTGTCTTCGTAGGCAACATCAAAGGTAATTAGCGTTCCACCTTGATTTAGGCGATCTTTTAGAGACATCATTAGTTTTGCTAATTGCGCATCGTCTAGATGATGCATTACGCCAAGAATAATTATTCTGTCAAAAGTTTTGAGTCCAAAGTCATTGAGTTGGTCAACGCCAGCGCAGATGAATGTTCCTTTGGCTCCGTATTTCTTAGTAGCTGTAGCGATGTAATTTGGGTTGTGATCCAGGCCGATGTAATTAACATCCTGCAATAATTCGAGAATTTCTGCTGGGCCACATCCAACATCAAGAACTGAGATTCCGGGCATCGGTTGAATGTATTCATTAACCAAAGTCGAATATGTGTTTGCGCCGAGTAAAAATCCCATCAATTTCGCATAGACACTCGAAATCTCGAGAAATTTATCTTTCATTAAAAACGACATGAAATATCTAAACTAGCTTCCCGAATTAAATGCAGTGACTGACTCAATTACGTAAGTCTGCTCATCATTGGTCAGCGCATTAAACAGTGGCAATCTGACTAGGCAATCGCCAGCACTTTCTGTAACTGGAAATTGTCCATCTCGACCACCGAGTGTGCGACCAACAGTTGACAAATGTAAAGGCTGATAATGGAACACTGCATAGATGCCTAGTTGCTTTAGATGGTCAATGAACTTGTCACGCTGGTCACCGTGTTGAAAACGTAAATGGTAAACGTGACCTGTATGTTCGCAACCCTCAGGAACCGTCGGCAACGCAACATAGTTATTCAAAGCCCAAGTTTCAAGTTCGGTGTGGTAGCGATTCCAGATATCCATGCGTTGTTTATAAATTTCGTCAGCGCGACTAAGTTGCCCGAATAATATTGCTGCGAGCAAGTCACTGATCACCCAACTTGATCCAGTGTCAACCCATGTGTATTTATCGACTTGGCCACGCAAGAACTTGGTTCGATCGGTGCCCTTTTCGCGTAAAATTTCGGCACGTTCTGCAAGTGACGCGTCATTAACAACTAACGCGCCTCCTTCGCCACAAGTAATATTTTTGGTTTCGTGAAAACTTTGTGTTGCGAGTGCGCCGAATGTTCCGAGAAATTTACCGCGATATTTTGCGAAAAGTCCATGTGCATTATCCTCAATCAACATCAAGTCATGGTCATTGGCAAGTTTGACTAGTCGCTCCATCTCGCAAGCAACACCGCCATAATGCACGACACAAATTGCACGAGTTCGCGATGTGATTGCCGCTTCCGCTTGATCTAAATTGATGTTCAAAGTGTCTTGTCGCACGTCAACGAAGACGGGTTTTGCGCCATAGAGCATGAATGCACTAGCAGTTGAGACAAAAGTATAAGCAGGCACGATCACTTCATCGCCTGGTTTTAGTCGAAGTAGTAGTGCCGACATTTCGAGTGCGTGAGTGCACGAAGTTGTAAGCAAAGTGCGATTACTGCCGATAATTTTGGTGATTTGTTCTTCGGCTCGTTTCGTAAATGGACCGTTGCCAGAGATATGTCCTGCAGCTATCGATTCAGTGAGAAGTTCAATATCGTGTTTGCCGACGTCGGCACGATTAAACGGTATTTTGAGCATTTGTTAATTGACTAGTTACTTAACTCTGTGGTGGCATCAATAGTCATTTCGGCAATCATATAAGTCGGTTTATTCATTACGCGAAAATGCATTCTGCCGATGTATTCGCCGAGTACTCCAAGCAAAAGAATCTGAACCCCAGAGAAAATTGTTATTGAACACGCCAACAAAGGAAACCCGGGCACTGCGCCACCATAAATTAAAGGTCGACCAGCCACAAAAACAAACAAAAGTAGACCAAACATAATTGTTGTAAACCCAATTGCAGTTGCCATTCGCAGCGGCAATGTGCTGTAACCAGTCGCCATATCCATCATGAAACGGACCAGTTTTCTAAATGTGTAGTGCGAAGTGCCTTCAGCGCGGTCGTCGTGAGAAACTTCAGCAACTGCAAATCTTGAGGTCGACCAAGTCAAAAGAGCATCTAGTGAGATATTTGGCCCAAGCGAAGAGTCAAAACCATTTCGTAGCTCTGTTCGAAACACTCGAAATGAACTCATTGATACTGCACTACTAAAGCCAAGCATGGAAGCGAAAAATTTTCTCGCCACTTTTGATCCGAGTCGGCGGTGAAAATTTTGTTTGATAGTTGTGCTGACTCCATAGACAACATCTATATCGGCAGTTAGTACTGCCAATAGTTTTGAAATTTCTTCCGGGGGGTTTTGTAAGTCGTCGTCAAGGGTGATAATTGTTGCGAACCTGGCAACTCGAACGCCAGCAAGTAGTGCACTGTGTTGGCCTGAATTTCTACCCAAGCGCAGACCTTTGACTCGAGTGTTGCCTATAGAAATAGCAGAGATCTCTCGCCAAGTTCCATCGCCGCTGGCGTCATCAACAAGAATAATTTCATAGTCTTGATTGCCAAGTGAAGCCGAAATTCGGGCGACCAGGGTTCGCAGAGTTCGTTCGGATCGGTACACCGGCACGACAACTGAAAGTCCGTGGCTAAAACCCATTATCTCATCGTATCTAAATGAGCAAGTTGCTTGACAGGCATGTCGATAAGTGGCTGTTTGTTAAACTTACATCACGATGATCAGCGACTTCACGCAGGCTTCGAGCGAACTTCGTCTAATTAATTCTCTGGTTGAGTCTGATCGCTTTGGGCTGACTGTCGCTCGGCTAAATATTTCTATTAGACATGATGCGAGTGATGAGCAAGTTGTCGAAACATCTCGAAATAGTAAATCACAATTATTGATCCTGCGGTATCCGACTACTCGTGTGAAGTTAGCGCAAAAACTTGCCGAAATCGAAAAACAGATTGTTTATCAAGCCGACACTCTCGTCTATTTTGCTAAAGATATTGGTTCGTTAGATGAGAAAGTTGCACGAAGTCAGGACTGGCTATTTCGTGAAGCGCAATCATCGGATACCGCTGAGCTAACGCAACTTTTGAAAATTATTTTTGAAGAATACCCGAATCACTACAGAGCTAATAATCTCCTAAGTTCAGATGCGATTCAAGATGGGTACGCGCAGTGGGCACAAGTCGGTTTGCAAGATTCGAAGAAATTGACGGTACTCGTTGAGGGCGTCGACGCCAAAGTTATCGGTTTTGCCTTGATTTCGTTTGATGGAGACATAGCGGAAATTGAATTGAATGGAATACACCCGCAAGCACAAGGCCGTGGTGCTTATCGGTCACTTTTGTCGTGGCTTAGTGAGCATCTCGCTACTCGCGGTGTAAAAAAACTTTGTATCTCAACTCAAATACAAAACGAACGAGTAATTCGCGCGTGGATATGCGCAGGATTTAATTTAGAGTTCTCATTGAATACAGTTCATTTAATGCAACCCTAAGTATTCAGCAAACGCGAACAGTCCACGCGGCCCTCGCGCAAAAATTTAATTACTTGATGGCTTCGGCGAGGGCTTCGAGCAGAGTGTTCCAGCCGAGCGTGGCGCACTTGATGCGCACCGGAAACTTAACAACACCTTGCAACGCCTCAATATCTCCAAGATTAATTGCTTCGTCAACTGGTTCGTCGTTGTCGGCAAGTGTCATCATGTGTTTGAATCGTCGCACAAATGCCTGAACTTCAGCAACTGTTTTGCCCTTAATCGCAACAGTCATCATCGAAGTTGAACTCTGGCTAATCGAGCAACCCTGACCAGAAAATTTAACATCACGAACAACGCCGTCAGCAACGTCTAGATAAATACGAATATCGTCACCACAAAGCGGATTGTTTCCTTCTGAATAAACAGCCGGCGGTGGCAACTCACCACGATTGCGCGGAGTTCGGTAGTGATCAAGAATTATTTCTCGATAGAGATCTTCAATACCTGGCATATTTCCTCGTTCGTACCTGTCTATCTAAAAGATATCTGACGCCGAGTCAAGAGCATCTGCAAGCGCATCAGCATCTGCGGTCGTGTTGTAGAGATAAAAACTTGCACGCGCCGTCGCATTTGCACCGATGATTTTCATCAACGGTTTGGCACAGTGATGACCGGCTCGCACACAAACATTTGATTGATCAAGCACCTGACTCAAATCATGTGGATGAATACCACGGAAAGCAAAACTAAATGTCGCGCCTCGCAGCTCGGGGTTGCGCGGCCCGTGAATTGTGATGTCATCGCCAAACCGGCCCGTCAACATCTCGAGAACATAACTTGACATTGCAATCTCGTGCTGACGAATGTTGGCCATGCCGACCCCGTTCAAAAATTCAAGGGCTGCGCCGAGACCAACAACTTCGGCAATTGCTGGCGTGCCTGCCTCAAATTTTGCTGGTAACTCTGCGCACTTGAAACCATCTAGGCGAACTTCAGAAATCATGTTGCCACCACCTAAAAACGGAGGCATCGCCTCGAGCAGTGCTTCGCGACCCCACAACACACCGAGACCTGATGGCCCACACATTTTGTGACTCGAGAACATTGCAAAATCTGCGCCCCAAGCCTGCACATCAGTTGGTGAGTGCGGTACTGATTGGCATGCGTCAACTATTGCGATTGCACCTGCCGTATGTGCTGCGCTACAAAGTTTTTCGACCGGATTAATCGTGCCAAGCACATTTGACATTGATGTAAACGAAAATACTTTAGCGCCGATCAACAAAGTTGGCAGCGAACTTAAGTCAAGCTGAAAATCACTTGTCAACGGCACCCAGCGCAATTCGATGCCGCGTTCTTGTTGCAACATCTGCCACGGCACAATATTGGCGTGGTGCTCCATATGCGTTAGCAAAACCACATCGCCGCGCTGCAAATTGGCACGACCCCACGAAAATGCAATCAGGTTCAACGCTTCGGTCGCATTTTTCGTGAACACAATTTCACGCGAATTATTTGCATTAATAAATTTAGCTACTGAATTGCGTGCGCTTTCATAAAGCTCTGTTGCGTTCGCGGCCAAGGTATATGCACTGCGATTAATCGGTGCATAAGATTCGCGCATGAACTTTGCCATCGTGTCGATCACGATGTTCGGTTTTTGCGAAGTATTCGCGCTATCTAAGTAGACAAGTGGCTTGCCGTCGATCTGTTGAGCCAACACCGGAAAGTCTCGGCGAATTACAGCCGCATCAAATGCCGTGTTTGCGCCGACCATGTTTATGTCTCGGTTCGGTATGCGTCGTAACCATTTTTTTCAAGTTCTGCTGCCAACTCCAACGAACCAGATTTCACAATGCGTCCGTCAATCAAAATATGCACAAAGTCTGGCTTCACTTCATCGAGTAGTCGTTGATAATGAGTGATCAGCACGATGCCAATTTCTGGCCGATCTTGCCGAACTTCACGAATGCCCTGGGCGACTATTCGCAACGCGTCTATGTCCAAGCCCGAGTCGGTTTCATCGAGAATCGCCAGTTCGGGTTCAAGAATTGCCATCTGCATGATTTCGTTGCGCTTTTTCTCGCCACCCGAAAAACCTTCGTTGAGGTAGCGATCAACGAATGATGAGTCCATACCCAGGCGTTTCATCCAACTGATTATTGAAAGTCGCAACTCGAGCACTGAAAGGTCTATTCCTTTTCGTGCCGACAGCGCCTGACGCAAAAATTGAATCACCGAGACGCCTGCAATTTCTTGCGGATATTGAAACGCTAAAAAGATTCCAGCTTTTGCGCGAACATCAGTCGGCCACAATGAAATATCTTCGCCTTTGTAAAAAAGTCGACCATGTGTGACTTCGTATTCGGGCGCGCCGAGCAAAGTTGTTGCGAGCGTAGATTTGCCAGAACCATTTGGGCCCATGATCGCGTGAACTTCACCGGTGTTAACAGTTAGAGAAACGCCTCGCAGAATTTGTGCATCCGCTTCAGCAGGCTTGGCATGAAGATCGTCAATGCGAAAGAGTTCGCTCACCTAAATAAGTGTAATTGCACACCAAGTTATTTGCACTATGGCGATAGGGGAAATTAAATTACTACCAGCCGCGTTCAACCCATGCGGCAAGTTGCGGTCGTTCGTCACCAATTGTTGTGTCAAGTCCGTGCCCAGGCAGGACGATTGTCTCAGCCGGAAATGTAAACAACTTATTGTCAATTGATTTGATGATTGTTGCGAAGTCTCCACCGTCAAGTTTGGTATTGCCAGGCCCGCCCGGAAACAAAGTGTCACCAGTAAACAAAAGCGGAGTGTCAACAACAGCAAAAGAAATTGAGCCTTCTGTATGACCCGGATTATGTATCGCATGCAATCGCAATTTGCCAACTTCAATCACTTCGGCATCGTCAATAAATACATCGTACCCAACATCTTTTAGCCGCGGTGCGTCAGCGGCGGTTACCGCAATTTGGTATCCAGCCTCTCTTAACGCAGGGATTGCTTGAATGTGATCCCAATGTCCATGAGTTTCAAGCACACGTTTAACACCGAGTCGCTGGCATAGTGCCAAAAGTTGTTCGTGCTCGTTGGCGGCGTCAATCAATACAGCCTCGCCAGATTCTCGACATCGCACCACAAAAACATTGTTGTCGTAAGGTCCGACAACGACTTTGTGCACATCAACGCTGGCATCGCGCCAGTGCAATGTTGGGTCTTTGAATTCTGCGATTTCGCCATTATTTTGCATATTCCACAAGTATCTCAGAGATCCAGCAAAACCCTCCGATTAGCGCAAATCACTCTGGCGCTGGCAAGATATACCCCATGAACTTTGCCTTTACAGAAGAACAAGAAGAACTTCGCAAAACAGTCCGCGCATTTTTGGATGCAAAGTCTCCCGAGACCGCAGTTCGCGAACAAATGGAAACTGTAAATGGTTTCGACCCAGCAGTGTGGTCACAAATGGGTTCCCAAATGGGACTGATGGGCATTCATATTCCTGAAGAATTTGGTGGCATGGGATTTAGTTACATCGAGTTGGGTGTCGTTCTTGAAGAAATGGGTCGCTCACTACTTTGCGCACCGTTTTTCTCGACAGTTGTATTGGCAGCGAACACTTTGATGCAATCTGGTGATGAAGCAGCGAAAAAGAAATATCTTCCTGGCATTGCTAGTGGTGATACAACTGCAACGCTCGCATCTGTTGAACCATCCGGCAAGTGGGATGAAGCTGGCATCACGATGCAAGCCAAAGGCTCGGGCTCAAGTTTTACTTTAACTGGCACAAAAATGTTCGTGCTTGACGGTCACACCGCTTCGATGATCATCGTTTCGGCTCGCACAAGTAAAGGTGTTTCACTTTTCGCTGTTGACGGCAATGCAAAAGGTTTAACTCGCACTGCACTCTCGACAATGGATCAAACTCGCAAACAAGCGAAACTTGAATTCGCCGATGTCTCGGCAACTTTGATCGGCGAAGAAGGCAAGGGCTGGGATGTTTTGTCTCGCGTCAATGATCTTGTTGTGGTCGCGCTTGCAGCCGAGCAAGTTGGTGGTGCACAAAAAGTTCTTGACATGGCCGTTGAGTACGCAAAAGTTCGCGTGCAATTTGGTCGACCAATTGGATCGTTTCAAGCAATCAAACACAAGTGCGCTGACATGTTGCTCGAAGTTGAGTCGGCGAAATCAGCCGCTTATTACGGCATGTGGTGTGCAAGTGAAATGAACGAAGAGTTACCATCAGTTGCGTCGTTGTCTAAGGCGTATTGCTCAGAGGCCTACTTTCATGCGGCTGCCGAGAACATTCAGATTCATGGCGGTATCGGGTTCACGTGGGAGCATCCCGCACACCTTTATTTCAAGCGCGCTAAGTCGAGTGAGTTGCTGTTTGGAGATCCGACTTACCATCGTGAACTTCTTGCGCAACGCATCGGCATCTAAAACTTAAAGTACCGCATGTCTGCGGTCTTAATTTTTGCCAGTGTTATTGCTGCTGCGTTGGTCTTCGCAATCGCTGCTGTAACTGTCGGTCGTGAAGCAAGACGACTTGACAGCGTTGCTCCGCGCACAATTTATGAACTTGAGCAGGCAACTCAGTTTGTCGCCGATCGATTACCAAGCGACACTCAAGCTCGCCTTACCTATTCTGAGTTGCGCAAACTACTTGTTTTTCACATGCGTTGGTTGCACGACCAGGGTTTACAGCCCGCCGGAGTCGTTGATCGCCGACAAGACATCGTCGACGAAGTCGTGATTGACGAACAAACCGTGGCCGCATATTTAATTGGTGCCGCCGAGCAGAATCGAATCGAGATTTTAGAAGATGTCGATGTTATCCATGTGGTTCAAGCACACCTTGAATATTTCAATGCGATCGGCGCGATTGGTCCGCAGTCAAACGACTAGGCGATTGTCAGGAACAAACTCAGCGCGTCGTCAAGCGACTGTTGTGAAGTTGAATCAGTCTTCCAAATGTTCGTGTAACGCTGTAATCGAGGATTGAAGTACGGATCATCGTCAAGTACTGAGCCCCAACGCGCACCGAGTTTGCCGACTTCGGCATCAACTCGCTTAGCAATTCGCGTCTTAGATTCGAAATGATACAACTGTGCGTGCGGAGTAAACACCGCGCGAAAACCAGCGAGTTGCACTTTTAGACAAAAGTCAATGTCGTTCCAGTTGCCAGGGAAACTAAGACAAAGTCCGCCGACTTGTTCAAAGACGTCTCGGCGAATCAACATGCACGCACCAATCAGGCTCGAAACTTCCCGTTGCACACGCAACAAGTTTTGCGGTCCGGCAGTTTCCAGGTTTCGTGCTCGATAGAGGTCGGTCGGATCCGGGCTGAAAATGTGTCCAGCACTCTGAATCGTCGCGTCTTCAAATAGCAACATTGGCCCAACAACGCCAACTTGCGCATCGTTAAACATTGCGACCATTGTTTCCAAAGCATCAGTGGTAATGATCTCTGTGTCATCATTCAGTAACAAAATCAAATCTGAGTCGCAAGACATCGCACCGATATTATTTTTCTCCGCGAAATTAAATGGTCTGTCGTAATTAATTACTTGTAATCGCGAACCGCCGATTTGTTGCAATGTCTCGATAACTGTTTTCGGCGTTGGCGTGTCAGCGACTATGACAACACTAAAGTTTTGGTAAGTTGACTTTTCAAACAAACTTCGTACTGATTCAACCACGAGCACTCGTTGTTCGCCAAAAACTTCAGCCGAGGTACCTCTAGTTGCGATGATTACTGCGACGGTAGGTTGCTTAGTCAAGCGGCGTCTGACTCGCACGCTTGGAGTCGATTCATCAAGTTCGCAATCCGCTTTAATGTTCTGTCGCTGGCAGTGTTCGACAACCGCCTGCAATGATGCCGATGGACGAGATTCACTTAACTTGGCAATTGTCAAAACTTCAGCCAAGCGACGAATATTTTTTGCATTTTCGGTCAGACGCAATGCACGGTCGTGCGGGTGACGCAGTGCTAAATCATCAATTCCGCCGCTGCACACGACAAGATCAGTGCGTACTACGAGAGTTTCGCCAACATAACAATGCGCGCGCAGTCTTTCGGGAGACCATCCAGGTCGTCTCGCAAAACTTAGCGGATCGGCTTTTTCGTTAGTTGGATGTCCTGAATCGGCATAAAGTAAATCAATCTCTGAGTGTTGCAAAAAAAGTTCAGTCACGGGCACTAAAGATTCACGTTGTAACCCGTCGCCTGCACTCAGAAATACGACGAGATCGGTGCTTGTTAACCCATTTTCTGTTAATTGATCAAATTCATTCACAACTTGAACTCGACCAAACGAAAATCGCCGACGAAGTTTCTTAAGCGCTTCGGGCGATATGCCTAAAACGAACCAAATAATTGAGCGAGAACCAGAAACAACTAGCGATTTGTGGCTAGCGCGAAGCTCACCAAAGTTTGCTTCGCGAGCATCTGTGACTATAACTATTTTGCTCATACCCAAAACCTTTTTAAGGTTTTTCTCAATGATCGTGGCGTATTTCGGTAGACGAATCTCAAAGGTCTCATCCATCCACGGTGCACCCAGTTAGTGACATGTACTTGCGATGTATTAGGTGGAAACTCGTACAGGCGTGGAGCACCATATTTTTGAATCTGTCGATCTCGTTCAAGCGCCTCAGCACGCTGTGCGAATTCATTATCTCGTTTGGTCAACGCATCAATCTTTTGCTGCACGGCTACCGGGTCGATAAGAGGCGACACCATGACTTCTAAAGGCTAGCGAAACTTAGGCTAGCGAAACTCAGACTGGCACTGGCTAATTAGTGGTAGCTAACTAAGTGCTGCTAGATCATCATGTTTATTGCGCCAACAACCCGTTCGCCAAGATCGGTATCTCCCGAAACTTTCCAACGCGAGCGTGCTTCTTGCGCGGTAGCCCGCCCAGTGGCAAGTTCAACAAATGTATTACTGTCAAAAAAAAGTTCCATTAGTGGCTTGCTAGTTGGTGCGTCAACCACTGTGGCGCGACTATTAATTACGGTGATTGCTATATCCCTTACAACAGGAGATGTGATGTGAATCACGACAGACGATCCTTCGGCGGCGGCGGCTCGTTTGCCAACGACAATCGGCAGGGTTCGACACAGTCGGTCAACCGTAAGTTCGGCGCTCGCAGAATTTTGGTTTCCAGCAATGTTAAGGGCACGCCGCATATCTTGTTCGTGCACCCAGCAATCCATAACTCGAATATGTAAAAACTCTGCCATCGTGTTTTTGCCCATTGGGGTCATTGTCTCTTTGGTGAAATATTCTTCTGGTTCTGACTCGAGTTGAGCATGGCGACTTGACATCACTTGATCAAATTCATTGAGAACATCAGATCCAGATAAGGCACGTCGTGCATCAACTTCATGCTCATTCATTTCACCGATCGGGTTTTTTACAAACTCAAGCGAAGTAGCCCGATGCGTTGTTGAGCCATGACCACCCATAGATTTTTCTGTGCCGACCATGTGCGAAAGATTGTCTTGCACGGTCCATCCTGGGCACTGCGTCGGCGTCTTAAATTGTGCTTCAGTCAAATCAGCACAAAGATTGTGGATCGACGTCAAAGTATCAAACAGATTCTCAAGCGTTTGTCTGTAATTGACACTGTTCATGGCGCTGGAGTCTGCACAGTTCTCCACTCTCGCGCCTTCAAATACGGCGAGAAGACATTTGCGATGCTTTCGAGATCGTCTTGTGTCTTTGGAGTCTTGATTTCGTATAGGCCCTGTATTTCGCTGTAATTCTGCATCAGATTCCAAAGTTTAAGCGCTTCGTCGCCAAGTGGTGGTGGCACAACGACTGGGCCAAACACACCTCGTCCATTTTCGAAAACAATTAGCGGCACACCAAATGCGGCAAACTTTGTGACTGACTCTTGATGATCGTTGCGCACGTCGTCATGCGTAGTTTGATCTGCGATCGCTTCGTCCCAAGTATTGCTCGGCGCAGAGATACTTTCAAGAAGTTCACGGGCCGTCGCTTCTTCATATGGACGCAAGCCACGTTCGTGTAACGCGCGCGCAGCCACTAGATACCAGTCATCACAAAGATCCATATTAATTCTTCGCAACCACGCAGCAATTCGAAGGGGAGTCCATCCGTATGCAAGTTCACGCTCCCAAGGGTGTTTCTTTCCTTCTTCACGATTAATTTCTTCGAGACTAAAAAAACGCCAATTGATATCAAGATCTATTGTTCGTCGAACCTCTCGGATCCATAAAGATGTCTGATATGCCCATGGACACATGATGTCAAAAAAGAAATCAATTTTTATCGGCTTTGTTAGTGCGTCGGCCATAGTGACAATAATAAGCAGATCGCGAAGGGCCAAACGAAGCGACGGCCAAACCAAGCGACGGCTAGATTTGTCGTATGCAAAGATCCACAAAGTTCGCCCATACGCGTTATCTCGGCGACAAACGAACTCAATTGGTATACGACGTTGACTCGTTAGATTCCGAGACATACTCAGAGATTATTGATGACATCGTCAATCAAGAAGTTGGTCTCTGCTTTGCGCCAGACACGCTTCCTGAGGCTCGTAATCGCGGCTACAAACTTGCAACTTCTGCCAAGGTACGACGCCATCGTAAACCTCACGCGTAATTGCTGATCGCTCGTCACCAACGTGAACGGAGAATTTCTCTCAGGCGATCTTAAAATTTCTCGCTATCTTGCAAAGCCATCTGGAAAGTCAGGTGTTTTACCTGGAATGTTGTTGTGTCATGGGTTTCCAGTCGCATTAAATGACGCGAGGCACTCGGCAAGCACATTTCCAGAATTGATCGATCGAGTCGCCAACGAACTTGGCTGGGCAGCGATGACATTTACTTTTCGCGGATGCGGCTCAAGTCAGGGCGATTTTTCAATGCAAGGTTGGGTTGACGATCTTCGTGCCGCGATCGATCACCTCGTTGCCGAAGTTTCGCCGAGCGGTATCTGGCTAGTTGGCACAAACACTGGCGCGTCTCTAGCTCTTTGCGCTGGTGCCGACGATCCGCGGGTTAACGGTTGCGCATTACTTGGGCCACACGCAGATTTTGATGACTGGGCCGCGCAGCCACGAAGATTTCTCGAACACGTCCGCGAAGTCGGAGCAATTCATAATCCTAAGTTTCCAGAATCGTACGACGAATGGAGTCGTGAGTTACGTAGGTTTCGACCCACAGATGCTGCACGTAGATTCGCGCCGCGACCGTTATTGCTGCTGCATGGCGACGACGACGAAAGCGTACCGACTGCAGATTCTCGAGTTCTAGCTGAAGCGCACGGCTCTGCCGATTTGCAAATTATTCCTGGTGCTGGTCACCGACTTCGTCACGACCCGCGAGCAATCGCTGTTTTACTTGGATGGTTAGATCGCCAACGATCAAATATGCCGATCTGATTTCTTAAGTCAGACTACAAATTTATTTTTAGCGATACCCGTTTGGGTGAGTGCTGTGCCAGTTGTATGCCGATTCGATAATGCTTCGAAGATCATGAGTTGATTGCCAATTTAAAACTTTGCGAGCCAAAGTCGCGTCTGCATACACACTTACTGGGTCGCCGGCTCGGCGTGCGCCAATTGTGTGCGGTACTTTTCGTTTTGCAACTTCTTCTGCCATCTCAAGTAACTGTGTGACTGATGTGCCGTTACCCGTGCCAATGTTGCAGACGAGCGTATTTCTGGCCGACTCTAGATATTCAAGTGCCTTGACATGGGCAACTGCCAAATCTTCAACATGTATATAGTCACGAATACACGTGCCATCTGGGGTTTTGTAGTCATTGCCGAAAACTTCAAATTTGAATTTGTCATCAAGTAGCGCACGCATCACCCTTGGGATCAGGTTCTGCGAGGTCGTCCAGTCTTCGCCGATTTTGTTGTCACTGCTCGCACCAGCGGCATTGAAATAGCGCAAACTAACTGAGTTCAGACCACCAGCCGTGAGCGACTTTAAAATATTTTCAACAGCCAACTTAGTTTCGGCGTAAACGCTCTCTGGGTTTGTCGATTCGTTCTCGGTAGTTGGTGAGGTTTTCGGCGTGCCATAGACAGATGCCGACGAAGAAAAAACAAACCGTGAAATATTTTGAGCCTGCAGTGTCTCAAGTAACTTCAGGGTCGATGAAACATTATTTTGCCAATATTTCATTGGGCTAGTCATTGACTCGCCAACTGCTTTGTACGCAGCAAAATGCACAACCTCTGCAACTTTGTACTTGCGACAAATCTTTGCGACAAGTTTTTGATCGGCGATATCGCCAACAATTAACTTCGTGCCAAGCACAGCCTGTTTATTGCCCCGTTCAAGGGTGTCGAGAACTACGACATCGCGCGAAGCATTTTTCAGTGCCCGCACTGTGTGTGCGCCGATGTATCCAGCGCCACCCGTAACAAGAGTTGTCATTTCGACTTCTTGGCTATTGGTCGGTTCGGTCGGTTCGGTCGGTTCGGTCGGTTCGGTCGGTTCGGTCGGTCTTGCTTGTCGTGGTCTAGGGCGCGTTGCATTTGTTTGAACCCACGAACTTTTAGCAAAGTTGCGGCAGAATAAATATCGGCAACCGAGCGAGGCTGCTTGTCTGAGAAAACACCAGCAAATTTCTGCCATCCACTTGGGCGCACACCAAATCGCTTGCCAAGCAACGCAATGAATATCTGCGCCTTCTCTTCGCCAAAGCCAGGTAGTTTGCGAAGCCGCTTCATCAATTGTTCGGCATCCGGCACATCTTTCCAAACATTTTCGGCTTTTCCGCTGTGATCTTGAGTCAAAGCCAAACAGAGTTGGTGCACTCGAGTTGCCATTGATTTTGGAAACCTGTGAATCGCCGGCTTCTCAGAACAGATTGCAACAAATTCGTCGACATTCATTGCCGCAATTCGCTTCGGGTTTAAGTGTCCGAGCCGTTTGCGAATCGTATATGGCCCAGTGAATGCCCACTCCATCGGCACTTGCTGATCTAACAACATTCCGATCATGAGTGCTGTGCCGTCACGATTCAATAGCGCATCAGCACTCTCGATGCCCGTGATATATAAAACTCTGCTCATTGATGCAGCGAGAAAGCTATTTCTGGGTCAAGACCGTGCCGTTGAATCGCCTCGGTAACTAATTCTGGTTTGATAACACCTGATTGTGAAAGTTGATGCAACACGGTAACCACAATATGCGGTGAATCAATTTCAAAGTGTCGGCGTAATGCAGCACGGGTATCGCTTCGCCCCATTCCGTCGGTGCCAAGTGGAGTAAATGATCGTTTGGTAATGAATCTCGCAACCTGTTCTGGCACCATCCGCATAAAATCACTGACCGCAACGATTGGTCCGTCGCCGTTGTTTAATTGTTTTGCCACAACAGATTCACGCGCGGATTGTGATGGATGAAGTCTGTTCCATCGCTCAACTTCAAGAGCTTCTTCACGCAGTGTCTTATACGAAGTTGCTGACCACAACTCACAGCCCACTTCGTATCTTTCAAATAATTCAGCAGCTGCTGCACTTGCGGCGGCATGTGCAGACCCCGAAAATAAAATCGCCGCTTTATGTTTCGTGTTTGGCGCTTGCTTCCATAAATAGAGTCCTTGCATGATTTCGCTAGTAATCGTCGCAGATTTTGAAATCGCAGGCATCTGGTAGTTCTCGTTGTAAAGAGTCAAATAGAAGAAGACATCGCTCGGTTTGTCGCCATACATTTCTTTTATTCCTTCACGAATGATCGTGGCGACTTCGTATGCGAATGCTGGGTCATAAGCGCGACAAGCCGGAACGGTGCTTGCTAATAACAGCGAGTGTCCGTCTTGATGCTGCAAACCTTCGCCGTGCAAGGTTGTTCTTCCGGCAGTTGCGCCTAGCAAAAAACCTCGGGTGCGTGCATCAGCCGCCTGCCAAATTAAATCTCCGACACGCTGAAAACCAAACATTGAATAGAACGTATAGAACGGCACCATTGGTACACCGCGAGTTGCGTAACTGGTACCAGCGGCAATGAAACTCGCGAGGCTTCCGGCTTCGGTTATACCTTCTTCAAGAATCTGGCCATCTACGGCTTCGGCATAATTTAAGAGCATGTCGTGATCGACTGGTTCATATTTCTGGCCTTGCGAGGCATAAATTTTAAGTTCACCAAACATTGAGTCCATTCCGAATGTTCGTGCTTCGTCAGGGATGATCGGTACAACGCGCTCACCAAAATTTTTGTCGCGCGCCAAATTGCGTAACAACCGTGTGAAGCCCATCGTTGTACTAACACTTTGGTTAGAACTACCATTTTCGAATTCTTTGAATGCGTCATCGCTTGGCAAAGTTAAAACTTTTCGCGCAACGGTGCTGCGCCGTGGTAGAGAACCACCAAGTGCACGTCGGCGCTCAATCATGTATTGATATTCGACGCTGTCCTCAGATGGGCGATAGTACGGTGGCTCGTCAGCCTCAAGTGCGGCATCTGAAATCTCTTCGTTTAGATGCAAACGATCACGCAAAGTCTTTAACTGAGCATCGGTCATCTTTTTGATCTGATGTGTCGCATTGCGACCTTCAATCTCACCACCGAGCGTCCAACCTTTAACTGTCTTACATAAAATTGCAGTTGGTCGACCAGAGCCAGTGTTTTCTATTGCGGCTCGATAAGCAGCGTAAAGTTTTCGATAGTCATGACCGCCGCGTGGTAACAATCGCAGGTCATCATCAGTCAAATGACTAACCATCTCGCGCAGTCTCGGGTCTGGACCAAAGAAGTTTTCGCGAATGTAGTTGCCGTCTTCAATTGTGTATCTCTGAAACTCGCCGTCAACAGTTGTGTTCATTTTGTTGAGTAACGCGCCTGAAGTATCGCGCGCAAGCAGATCATCCCACTTCGAGCCCCAAATAACTTTGATTACGTTCCAACCCGCACCGCGAAACGTTGCTTCAAGTTCTTGAATGATTTTGCCGTTGCCACGCACAGGGCCATCAAGGCGCTGCAAATTGCAGTTGACTACGAAAACAAGATTGTCAAGATGCTCTCGCGCCGCTAACGATATTGAACCAAGAGTCTCGGGCTCATCACATTCACCATCACCTAAAAATGCCCAAACTCGGCTTGCCGACGTATCATCAATTTTTCGGTTCAATAAGTATCGATTGAACCGTGCTTGGTAGAGCGCAGTTAGCGGCCCCAGTCCCATTGAAACCGTTGGAAACTCCCAAAACTCTGGCATCAATCTCGGGTGCGGATAGCTCGATAGCCCACGACCACCTCGGCCGATTTCGCGCCTGAAAGAATCCAGGTCATCTTCATTTAATCGACGCTCTAGAAACGCACGTGCATAAACACCGGGTGCAGCATGACCTTGAAAGTAAACGTGGTCACCAGGTGATCCACTGTCCTTACCTTTAAAGAAATGATTGAAGCCGATTTCGTAAAGACTTGCAGACGATGCAAAAGTTGAAAGGTGACCACCGATGCCGTCAGCATTTGTATTTGCGCGAACCACCATCACCGCTGCGTTCCAACGAATGTAAGCACGAATTCTTCGCTCTAAATGTTCGTCACCAGGAAACCACGGTTCGTATTCTGCCGAGATGCTATTTACATAGGGCGTTGAAACCGTCGCTGGAAAACTTACCTGACTTGCACGAGCACGCTCCAAAAGTCGAGAGAGTAAATACCTTGCACGATTTTTACCTTGTACTTCAACGACAGCGTCAAGAGAATCTAACCATTCTTCGGTTTCGCCAGGGTCAGTGTCAGGCAGTTGATGTATTGATCCGTCAAATAGCATTCGTCTATTCTCGCAGGTCTATGAGTTTTCCCGCACATGTATGTCGGTATTTACCTCGCGTTTGCGTAAGTATTAACTGATGTCAATAATCATTTATACGGATGGAGCATGTTCTGGCAACCCTGGCCCTGGTGGCTGGGCGTGGGCTGTTGCGCCAAAAGGTGAACCAAATGCTGTGGGCAGCGAGTCACCTTCAACAAATCAACGGATGGAACTCGCTGCAGTGTTGAATGCTTTGCTCACATATTCAGAAATAGACGATCCGATATTAATTCGCTCAGATAGCACATATGTCGTGCATTGTTTTCGAGATAAGTGGTGGATGGGATGGCAACGCCGAGGATGGAAAAATTCGCAGCGACAACCTGTTGCAAATCGTGATCTTTGGGAGCCGCTGATTGACCTTGTTAACAAGCGTGGCGACATAAGTTTCGAATGGGTTAAAGCCCACAATGGAGAACCCATGAACGAACTCGTAGATCAACTCGCGGTTGCGGCATCACTGAGAGATAAATAGAAACTTACGAGTTGCTCGCGACATCTTAAATTGCGTAGTGTTTTAATCCATGGACATCAAAGACGTAAGCGCAATAGTGACCGGTGGAGCATCAGGAATTGGAGCAGCAGTTTCGCGAATGCTTGCGTCGTACGGCGCAAAAGTTGTAGTCGCCGATCTTCAAGAAGACAAGGGTAATGCACTAGCAAAAGAAATTGGCGGCGCATTTTGCAAAGTTGACGTGACAGTTACGCAAGACATTATTAATGCGACCGAGATGGCGAAGTCAATGGGCCCAGTTCGTGTGCTCGTCAATTCGGCCGGCATCGGTTGGGCGCAACGAACGGTCGGCAAGGGCGGTACATATGAGACAGCTGCAGATCTTGACGCATTCAAACGTGTAATTGCAATCAATTTGGTCGGCACTTTCGATTGCATTCGCATCGTCGGCACGGCAATGAGCACAACTGAACCTCTTGAGCATGGTGAGCGCGGGGCAATTGTCAACATCGCTTCTGTTGCCGCATACGACGGTCAAATTGGTCAAGCGTCATACTCGGCCTCAAAAGGCGGAGTAGTTGGAATGACTTTGCCAATCGCTCGCGATCTTTCTGCAATCGGTGTGCGCATCAACACTGTTGCGCCTGGGCTAATTGACACACCTATATATGGGCAGGGTGAAGCAAGTGAGAACTTCAAAGCAAATCTAGAAAAAGGTGTGTTGTTTCCTCATCGACTTGGCGCGCCAGAAGAACTCGCGTCAATGGTTGTTGAGTGCATTAGAAATAGTTATATGAATGCCGAGTCGATTCGCGTTGACGGCGGCATACGTATGCCGCCGAAGTGACAAGTAGATAATTCGCGTGGCTGGCATCCACGTTATTCATCGACATCCGTTTACACCATTTGACCAGACACCTTCTGCTGAAGTTGCGTCGTTTTTGGCGATGCCGATACCTGACGAGATATTGCCACAAGTTATCGGTGAAAACTTCCGTCACCGCCTCGGCACGTTTCCAGTTGAAATTACCAACTGGCTGCCACGCGATGCAGAAACTGATTTAACAATTGCGCTAAAGAAAAAACTTCTGGCGTCTCGTCGCGATGAAGTCGTTGGTTTTAAAGTAGGTGGCGAAGCCGTCGCCGAAGAAGCGGCACTGTTAGTTAGTCAGTGGGCGGGTGTTGAGTTGTCGAGCACTGGCATTAATGCGCTAGTTGAAGCGAGTTCGCTTGTCGCTGATGATCTTGCAGTTTTGCAACCTGTCAAGTCAGCCGATGGTAACGAAAAACTTTTATTGACCGCCGCTGTCGTGTGTTGCCCAAGTCGTTGGACTCTCGCCGAAAAAATCGGCCATGACATGCTCACGGTTCACGCACCTGTCGCCAAATATGCCGAGCACGTTGGCGCTGCTGTCGACAACTATTTTCAACGCATCACAGTTGAAAAGCCCGTCTGGCGATCAAACTGGATTATTCAAGATCACCCAGCATTGTTTCAGCCTGTTATCCCACCGGGTCCGTTGCTTGAGAACCCACAAGATTTATGGATTCGCATGGAGCGACAAACATTGCGCCGGCTTCCAGAAACTGGCGGAATACTATTTACGATTCGCGGATACCAACAGCCACTGCCCGAATATCTCTCGCGCAACAAAGATATAGCCAGCAACTTGCGAATACTTCTAGAACGTTTGCCAGACGATGTCGCGCAATACAAATCGGTTTACTACTATCGCCCTAAAATTCTTCCGTGGATCAATCAGTTCTGCTAACTAATTAATTAATTAATCATGTGGTGTAGTCGGCGTTGATGCGAACGTATCCGTCAGTTAGGTCGCAACCCCAAACAGTGCTTTCGGCATCGCCAGTATGAAGTGTGACATGAATTCGAACTGTGTCGTTGTGCATGTATTTGCTGAGTGCGTCAAGACCTGAAGCGTCAACAAAAGTGGGGTAGACCTCTTGGGTGCCAAAGCGAATTACAACTCTTAATTCGTCAATATCGTTCTCATCGCTGCACTTGCCAATCGCCATTGCCACTCGACCCCAGTTTGGGTCGGCGCCGTGCACGGCTGTTTTAACAAGTGGTGAGTTAACAATTGATTTGGCAACAACTTTTGCCTGGCGCACATCGCGCGCACTATCAACACAGACTTCGAGCAATTTTTCTGCACCTTCGCCGTCTCGCGCAACCTGTTTCGTCAACGACATTGCAACTTGGCTGAGCGCCTCTTCAAAATTTGCAAGGTCTACAGTACCGGCAACGCCGCTAGCCAGTAAAAGCGCCGTGTCACTTGTTGAAGTATCAGTATCAATAGAAACGCAATTAAAAGTTTTGTCGATCACGCGGCGAAAAATTTTGTCAAGCGAGGTTTTATCAATATCTGCATCAGTAAACATCATTGTGATCAGCGTCGCCATATTTGGTTCGATCATCCCGACGCCTTTAGCAACACCCACGACTCGCGCTGTAGACCCGGCAACTGCAGCTTCCGCAGTTTTGTGCACTGTATCGGTAGTCATAATTCCGCGCGCAACGTCATCGGCAGAAGTTTCTTCAAAAACTTGCGGTATCACCGCCAAACCTGAACGAACATTTTTCATCGGATATTGACGACCGATCACACCAGTCGAAGCAATCAAAACATCTTTCGCCTCGCAACCAATTTTCTGCGCAACAGCATTAACAACTTCGCGGGTGTTACTCATTCCTTCAGCGCCAGTTGCGACATTCGCATTTTTAGAAATCACAACGATTGCTCGCGCCGACAAATCGGCGATGTTTTCACGGCTCAGAATAACGCTTGGCCCAGCGAATCGACTCTGAGTAAACACTCCAGACGCGGCGCAAGTTTTCTCGGCAACAACAAGTGTGAAATCATTACTCGCGTCTTTGATGCCGATATTGGCAACATAAGCGACAAAACCTCTTGGTAACTTCACGACCTCAGTCTATTTTTTATTTGCGAAGTAATCAGCCAAATTGGCAAGTGTCTGCTTGATTGCTTTTTCGTTGCCTTTGACATAGCCAGCTAGTTTCAAAGTCAGCGGTGATTTGCTTGTGCCGTACGAGAATTGCTCAGTGACTGTGGTGCCGCCAGTAGTCGGTTCAAGGATGTAGCGCCAAACATGACCACCAAAATGTCGCCATGCAATCTGCTTGCCTTCAACGAACTCAACCACGGTATTTGTCATTTTGTATGGCACGCCACGCTTCATGCTCATACCAAAAGTTGCGTTCAACGAGAGTCGCTGCGGCGCTGAAGACTTTGGTGCGATCACAGAACCCGAACCATCGATCACAGCGTGCATTTCAGGGTTTGCAAGAAGTTCAAAAATTTGTTCTGCGCTGGCTGGCACCAATTTACTAACTGAAACTATTTTATTTTCTTTGTCGTGTGCACTAGTGCTTGGTGTTTTCATGCGTTTGATGCTAGGCGAGTGAGGCGGTAACGGCTTCGCCACAGCGTCGACCCGAATAGAGCGCACCTTGAATCGACCCAGTGTCGCGATGGTCACCGCAAACGAACAATCCATCCCCAAGTGAAACTTTTTGTTTCGGATTAAACGGCGGCAGTTGCACTGGGCCGGCGTGCGTAATTCGATATGTCTTGATGTGTCGCCATGCGTCTACCTGTGGTCCCCACCAAGTACGTAGTTGATCGCGCGACATCTCTTCAAGATCTCCGTTAATTACTCCTGGCAGTGCGGCGACAATTAAGTGTTGTCCTGGAGGTGCATAACTTGGCGCAATATTGCTGAGCACTGCAGCGTTCAGAACTGGGCCTCGACCAGTGCCGTCAAGCACAACAAATTTTTCGTGTGTTGGTGGTTCGTCTGCGGCAAAATAAACACATCCAGCGACTCGCGATGCAATTTCGTCAGTCTTAAGTAATTCACTTGAAGCAGGCTGGTCAGTAGCAACAACAATTGCTTTTGCTCGCACCTGAGAATTAGCAGTCGAGACGATGCCTCGCTCAACGCTAATCACGCGCGTATTCAGAAAGATATTCTCAGAACCAAGATGTTTCGCCATCTGCTCGGGCACTGCACTCATGCCATTAGTTGGTAGCGCACTTTGACCTTCACTTAGTGACTTAAAAATAATTTCAAACATGCGCCGTGACGTTCGCAAATCAGGGTCAAGTTGGATACCACCGAATAATGGGCGAAAAAATCGATCAATCATTTTTGAAGAGAATCCCAACCCGCGTAATGCAACAACCGTTGAGATATCGGTACTGTTCAAAATTTTTGTCGCATCAGAGTGCATGACTCGCCAACGCAACGCCGCAATTCGCAACTTGTCGGTTAGTGAACCGATTGGTGCAAAAACTGTGGCGATTGCACGCCGCGGTTCGCGAAATGGGTCTGTGACAACTGATGCTTTACCGTTTCGTATTACCAGAGCGCCAGAACTAAACATCTTTAAATCAAGTGCCGCCACATCAATTTGAGTTTTTAATTCAGGATAAGCAGTTAACAAAACTTGAAATCCACGATCAAGCAAAAAACCGTCGACTTTGTCGGTGCGAACTCGTCCACCAACACCGTCTTGGGCTTCGATCACGATCACAGATCTTCCGCGACTCTTTATCTGTCTTGCAGCAGCTAAACCCGCCAGTCCAGCACCGATCACAACCGCGTCAACGCTGTCGGGCAACTGGTTCATTTGTTGAGTAAAGCTCGCAGTGCAACCTCAATTGTCGAATGTTTGAACACAAAGCCAGATTTCAGCAACTCGGCTGGCATCACTCGTTGGCCCGTGAATAATAAAGCATCTGCAAGTTCGGCGCCCAACAAAAGTTGCGGACCGAATTTTGGTATCGGTAATATTGCAAGTCGTTTGAGTGCGCGAGCCAACGCCGTTGTGAAGTCGGTATTTGTAACCGGGTTCGGTGCGGTCAGATTTACTGCACCGGAGACTTTGGTAGTGAGTAGATGTTCAATCGCGGCAAGTTCATCATCAAGCGAGATCCAACTCTGCCACGCTCGTCCATCACCAAATTTTCCGCCAAGACCAAGTTTGAAAAGCGGAAGTTGTTTCTTGAGCGCACCACCAAGCGGTGTCAGCACGATTCCAGTTCGCAAATAAACTGTTCGCACGCCGGCATCTACCGCAGGTTTTGCTGCGGCTTCCCATTGCTTGCAAATATCTGCCAAAAAACTCGACCCATTGCTCGACTGTTCGGTTAATTCTTCATCGCCGCTGGGCCCATAGATTCCGATTGCAGAACCAGACAAAAACACACTTGGTTTTTTCGCGCAGTTGGCAATTGTTGAAGCCAGCAGAGAAGTGCTCTTGGTTCGACTCTCGACAAGCTCTTGTTTGTATTTTGTTGTCCATCGACGATCGCCAATGCCCGCACCCGACAAATGAATTACCGCATCGGCACCGTCGATAACAGAGGCATCGATTTGTCCTGTAGCTGGGTTCCATCGGCTTTCGTTTAAGTTAGGTGTTCGACGAACTAGTTGAACTACTTCGTGTCCTGCAAGACTAAGTTTTTTGACTAAAGGTTTTCCGATTAATCCACTTGCGCCAGAAATAATGATTTTCATATAGCGGCAATGCTAGTTACTCAATAACGATTGGCACCGAGGTAACAACAGTATTTTTGCGGTAGAGCAATCGTGCTTTAATCGCCAACGCCGACTGGTTGTGCAACCATTGCGATCGAAGAGCCGTCACAAACTCGGGTATCACAACGGTGATGATGTCGTCGCTGTCTTCGTTGTCGATGCGATTGATATGCGTCAAAATCGTGTCGGTTAAATTTCTGAAGTCGTCGTTGAGCGTCTCAAGCTCGGTGGTCATGCCGTACTTTGCCCAGTTGCTTTCTAGTTTTTCTCTTTCTTCAGTCGAGCCGACAACCGAAAGCGCCAAAAGGCGATCTGGACGCAAACTTTCGGCATATTTCACGGCTTGCAGAACACCTTTGTTAACTGAACCAACTAGAACAAGAACTGTGTGCGTGCGGCGTGGCGCAATGTAACCCTCTTCAATCTGCAAAAACGAGCGCACTTTTTTGTAGTGACGATTGACAGCCAAGAAAAACATGATCATCATCGGAATGACAACGGCTGGAATCCACGCTCCATCGGTGAATTTTGTGACTACAACGACGGCCACGACCAGAAAAGTTGTCGACGCTCCAAGACCCGAAAAAAATGCGCGCACTTGCCAACCTGTTTTTTTGAGACTGCGATGGTGCACCAGCATTCCGAATTGACTCAAAGTGAAACCTGTGAACACACCCACTGCATAAAGGGGAATCAAAGCACCCACGTTCCCACCGAAAGCAATCACCAACGCACTTGAAGCAATGCCAAGAAAAATGATTCCATTCGAAAACACGAGTCGGTCGCCACGATTCGTCAGTTGTCGGGGCATGAAATTATCTTTGGCAATAAACGACGACAGTCTCGGAAAGTCGGCATACGCCGTGTTTGCTGCCAAGATCAGAATTCCGATTGTTGCAAACTGAAAAATATAGAAAAAGATGTTTTTGCCGCCGTAGACCTGCTCGGCCATTTGTGCTAAAACGGTTACCTTGATTTCTCCTTCATGGTCTTTGATCGGTTGAATCTTTTGTGCAAGCATGCTCAAACCCAACATTGAAGTGCCAAGAATTACAGCCATCCAGATCAAAGTTTTTGATGCGTTCTTTGGTTCTGGTTTTTCAAATGCTTGCACCCCGTCAGCAACTGCCTCGACACCGGTTAGTGCTACTGCACCTGACGAAAACGCTTTAAGGAAGAAGAATAAAGTTAAGGCTTTTTGTCCCGATAACAACTCTTGGGCGTACGCGTCAGAGTGATCAATTGGTCCGAGATCTTGAAAATAAACTCGATATAGACCGACAACAATTAATGCACCAAGACTCAAGATATATAAGTAAGTCGGAGGCGCGAAAAGAGCGCCAGATTCTTTGATGCCACGCAGGTTTGCAAGCGTGACGATGACTATGAAGCCAACGCAGAGTTCAACTCGGTATGGCGCCAAGTTTTGAAACGCCGAAACAATCGCGGCGACACCTGCACTTATTGATACTGCAACCGTCAAAATGTAACCAATCAGCATTGACGCACCAGCAACAAGCGAAGGTGAGCGACCGAGATTTTCGCGCGACACCACGTAACTGCCGCCACCTTTCGGATATGCGTACATAGTTTGGCGGTAACTGCTGACCACAACTGCCAACAGCAGAATCACAAGGATTGAAATTGGCACCAAAAAGTCGAACGCTGTCATGCCAACAGCCGCTAGCGACAAAAATACGATCAGAATTTCTTCGGTCGCATATGCAGTGCTTGAAATCGCATCGCTTGCAAAAACCGGCAGTGCAATCTTTTTTGAAAGTCGATGATGCGCGTCTTCAGAACTGGCAATTGGCTTGCCGATTAAGAATCGCTTGAGAGAAGAGGGGGAAATCACCATTTCGGTTTTCTATTCTTGCACAAGTGGCAGTATTTGACACAGTTATTGACACAGCTATTGACACAGTCATTGACGTAGACTGCCTCACGTGCATGTAGTAATTGTTGGTTGTGGGCGCGTGGGTTCGACGCTTGCACTGAACCTTGTTTCATCGGGCCATAGCGTTGCAGTCGTCGATCGCAAATCAGACGCATTTTTTAGACTTCGTGACAATTTTGCAGGTCAAACAATCACCGGCATCGGCTTTGACCGAGATGTACTTGAACAGGCAGGCATCAAACAAGCCAGCGCAGTTGCCGCGGTAACGAACGGTGACAACTCAAATATTCTGGTCGCCAGAGTTGCACGCGAAAGTTTTGGCATTGAAAAAGTCGTCGCTCGAATCTCAGACCCGAAGCGCGCCGAAATCTACGAGCGCCTTGGCATCGCCACCGTCGCCACCGTTAAATGGACGTCGGATCGAATTCTGCGCCGAATTTTGCCCGATCTGCCAGCAGTCGAATGGACGGACCCGAGTTCGTCAGTTGTACTCATTGAGCGAGCGTTCCCTGACATTCTTGTCGGTGAGAAAGTTCTTGAGCTCGAAATTAAAGGTGCTCGCATTTCGGCGTTGCGTCGTTTGAGCTCGGCGGTTATTCCTGACAGTAAAACTTTGGTTCAGCAAGGGGATATTGGTTATTTTGCGGTTGAAAAAGACTCTGTTGTATCACTTGACGAGTTCTTAAAAAAGGGCACGTCATGAAAATTATCGTCGCGGGTGGTGGCAGCGTCGGTCGTTTTACGGCTGAGCAACTCGTCGCTGCGGGTCACGATGTTGTCGTTGTCGAAAACGATCGAGCGGTTGTGCGCAACTATGGCAAAGAAGAAGAAGCTAAAGGTGTTCGCTGGTATCTCGGCGATGCATGTGATGTTGAAGTGCTTCGTCTAGCTGGTGCCGCCGACGCAGAAGTTGTGGCTGCTGTAACTGGTGATGATGAAGACAACTTGGTTGTTTCACTATTGGCAAAACAAGAGTTTGGTGCGCCAAGAGTTATCGCTCGTGTGAATAATCCAAAAAATCATTGGATGTTCAATGAAATGTGGGGCATCGACATCGCGGTTTCGACACCTCACTTGATTACGAGCCTGGTTCAAGAAGCAGTTAGTGTCGGAAATTTTGTGAAACTCATGGATTTCAAAGGCGGCAAAGCAGAGCTCGCTGAAGTTACTTTGGCCGTCGCGTCACCAGCGTGCGATAAAACGCTAAAAGAATTAAAGTTTCCGAGAAGTTCGACTGTTGTTGCGATCGTACGTGATCAAGTTGTGCTCGTGCCCGAAAGCGACACAATTTTGCGCGCAGGTGACGAAGTGATGGTGTTGATCACCGAAGACGCCGAAGCCGCAATTCAAAAAATCTTGATTGGCTAAAAGTTTTTTACCCGAGCAGGGTGTAAGCCGGGTTCAAAATCACAGTGCGATCTCCGTCGCGATGTGGCACGCCATCAACCATGATGCACTTGCCATGATCAACACCGGGAATACTTCGTCGACCGCTGAAAATAACTGTGGCTTCACCCGTGCCGTCGTTGATCACGAGTTCTACGGCTGGCACACCACTGCGTGGCTTGATGCGCATGCGTTTGATTTCGCCCGCAATTTTTGTGCGAGTGCGACTCTCAGAGTCGGAGATACTGACGAAGTCGTACTCTTTGAATCGTTCACAAAGGCGCTCTGAATCAATTTCAAGATTGTCGGCCGTTAATCGCTTGCCGAATGATCGAATACCCATTAGTTGCTCGCCAGTAAGTTTAATTCTTGTTCTAATTCTAAATCTGAAAGCACACCGATTCTTGTCGTGACAGTGCCGTCTTTGGCGATGAACACCCACGCTGGTTGGTACGGCACATTGAATCGCGCAAAAACTTCACCACTCGAGTCGTTGATGTTCGTAAACGAAAGACCGTTTTCATTTACAAAATCTTGCATGTCTCCGCCGCTGCCGTTCCATGCGACGCCAGTGACTTGAACTTTGCCCTTAAAAGTTTTGTATGCAGCCTCGACCGAGGAAGACTCAGATTTACAAGCCCGTCAACCTGGTGCCCAAAACCAGAGCGCAAGTGGCTGCGACTCTAAAACTTTCGTGCTTTCAAATGTTGCACCACTCAACAGCGTCGCCGAAAAAATCGCTGGCGATGATGATGATGATGGTGCTGATGATTGGGTCGCATCTGTTGTCAGTGTGACTTGTTCTGAAGTGTTTGCCGGGTCAGTTTGTTTTGCAGAGTCTGCACCGCAGCCAAAAACTGTCAGCATTAAAACGGATGCAAATATTTGTCCACTTAGTTTTAATGACTTGTTCACGTTGTCAAGAGTAACTCATTTAGGGCGAAATAATCTGAGATCACCCGTAGCCTGATTGCGTATGAGCACCAGAAAGTTGATATTTTTTGCATTACTTTGTGGCGTGGCTATTTTGTTGGCAGGTTCCTTGCAACTGTTCTTAATGTCACGATAAGTCAGCGACAACTCACAGCTCTTTCGCAAATTTATAGTTCTGTCTCGAGGCTTAACGGCTACGATGAAGCAGGTGTTCAGAAGAAAGAGAAACCTTGGCAGACCAATTTGATCTCGTTGTAATCGGCGGAGGTCCTGGTGGCTACGCATCAGCTTTTTATGCAGCCTCCTGCGGCATGAGCGTGGCGTTGGTCGAACGCGACACAATCGGCGGAACCTGTCTAAATCGCGGTTGCATACCGGCGAAGGCATTTTTGGAAACGGCTGCAGCTAATCGCCATGTGGCCCATGCTTCAGAATTTGGGATCAACGCAACTTCGTTAGGTATCGATTTTTCGGTTAGCCAAGCGCGTAAAGCGCGCATCGTCGATGGCTTGGTTAAAGGTTTAACCGGTTTGACAAAGTCAAAGAAAGTTACATATCTGCTCGGCACTGGATCGCTTGAAGCAAACCGAGTTGTAAATGTTCAACTGGCTGACGGGACTGCAACAAAAATTCAAGCCAATAATGTGATTTTGGCGAGTGGTTCAGTGCCTCGCACAATCAAGGGCTTTCCAATCGGCGGATCAATCATGACCTCGGATGAGGTTCTAATGTTAAATACCATTCCAAAACGGATTGCAGTAATCGGCGGTGGCGCAATCGGTTGCGAATTCGCGTCGACTTTTGCAGATCTTGGTTCACAAGTCACGATTCTTGAAGGTGCACCAAAAATTTTGCCTGGTCTAGACCCTGACGTTGCAAATGTTGTGGTTAAGAGTTTTACAAAAAAGAAAATCAACATAAAAACTGGCATTGTCGTAACTGGTCAAAGTTCGTTGCCAGATGGTTCGACTCAGATTACTTTCGCGACTGGTGATCCGCTGATTGTTGATGTTGTGATTATGTCAATCGGGCGTCGTGCGTTTTCTGATGCACTAGGGCTGAGTGGTACAGAAGTTAAAGTCGATGACCGTGGATTTGTGGCGGTAAATGAATATTGCCAAACAGGTGAACCTGGCGTTTATGCGATCGGTGATCTAATCAATACTCCGCAACTTGCTCACGTTGCATATGCCGAAGCAATTTTGTCGATCAAACATCTGCGAGGCGAAAATGCAACGCCAATTATGTATGACCGTGTGCCATGGGCAATTTATTGTCACCCAGAAGTTGCATGGGCTGGCCCTTCAGAAGAGCAAGCGCGCGATGCAGGTCATGATGTTGTTGTCGCAAAGCATCAATTTCGTGCCAACTCTAGGGCGATGATTCTTGGTGAGATAGATGGGCTGGTCAAAGTGATCGCGAAAAAAAATGCGGATGGCACTGCAGGTCAAGTTCTCGGAGTTCACATGGTCGGGCCTTGGGTTACTGAGCAACTTGCGGCAGGTTATTTGGCTGTTAACTGGGAAGCTTCAGTTGATGAGATCGCCGAATTTGTAATGCCTCATCCAAGTCTTAGCGAATTGTTTGGCGAAACAATTCTCTCGCTGACTGGCAGAAGTTTCAATGCATAACAGACTTAATCGCGTCTAGATAGAAAGAGAATCAAATGGCTGATATCACACTTCCACAACTTGGCGAAACCGTCACCGAGGGAACAATCACGCGTTGGTTTAAGAAAGTCGGCGATGCTGTCGCCGCTGATGAACCATTGTTTGAAGTCTCCACGGACAAAGTAGACACCGAAGTTCCATCTCCAGTTGCTGGCACTCTGACTGAGATTCGCGTCAATGAAGGTGAAACGGTTTCTGTCGGCACCGTAATTGCAGTTGTTGGTTTGGCAAATGCAAGTGTTGCGTCTGCTCCAGTAGATCAAGCGCCGGTTGTTCAAGCGCCGGTTGCGCCAGTCGTTCAAGTTGCGGCTGCGCCAGTTGCGCCGGTTGCACCCGCGCCAGTAGCTCAAGCACCCGTAGCGCAACCCCAGCCAATTCATGCTGCGCAAACTGTTGTCAGTGTTGCAACTGCATCGCGAACGCCAACCTCGACGATCGCATCAAATAAATTACTTTCGCCAGTTGTACGTCGACTTGTTTCAGATCACGGCATTGATGTCAACGCGCTTGTCGGCACCGGTCCTGGTAGTCGAATTACGCGTGAAGATGTTTTGGATTACATCGACAAAAATGGATCGACGCCACAAATTGCGGAACCAGTTGTCGCATCGCCAGTCGCGCCCGCAGTTCAAGCACCAGCGCCGCAAGTCATTGAAGCGCCAGTCGCGCCCGTAGTTCAAGCGCAAAAAATTGTCGTGCCAACGGCACAGTCGCCGGCGCCTCAAGCACCAAAGTTGACGCAAAGCTCAGATCGTGAAACAGTTATCCCGCTATCAAAAATTCGCAAACTCACTGCAGCACACATGATTATGTCGCAGGCAGTAAGTGCTCATGCTTTCAGCGTTGTCGAAGTTGACTATGCAAATGTTGATGCGACTAGAAATGTAGTCAAAGATCAATGGAAGCAATCAGAGGGTTTCGCACTGACGTATCTTCCGTTCATCGCTCGAGCCATTGTTGACGCGTTGGCTGAGTACCCAAATCTTAATGCGAGTATCGAAGCAGACAAGTTGGTCGTTCACAATTATGTCGACCTAGGCATTGCGGTTGATCTTGAATTCAATGGTTTGTTAGTGCCTGTTGTGCGCAGCGCCGACGGTAAGCGTTTGCGCGCGATCGCTCGCGAAATTTCAGATCTTGCAACGCGTGCTCGCGGGCGAAAATTGACTCCAGATGAAATCCAAGGTGGAACATTTACGATTTCGAACAACGGATCTGCTGGTTCGGTTCTGACGATGCCAATCATCAATCAGCCACAGGTTGCAATTATGTCGACCGATGCGATTGCGCGTAAGCCAGTTGTCGCTCGATTAAGTGATGGGTCAGAAAGTATTGCAATTCATCCAGTTGGCAATCTCGCAATGAGTTGGGATCACCGTGCATTCGACGGAGCATACGCAGCTGGATTTCTCGCAAAAGTAAAGCGAGTTCTTGAAACACAGGATTGGTCAGCGGAGATCTAATTCGTGTCGCGAGAAGATAAAAAAGACACACCTAAACTTAATATTCGTTGGCTTGGAAAAGTGCCTTATCGCGAAGCGCTAGCAGTGCAAACTGCGATGTTCTCGCAGTCATCAAATCAGCATTTGCTGATGCTTGAACATCCCCATGTTTTTACTTACGGGCCGAGTGCTGATCTGAAAAATAATCTCAAGTGCGATCCAAAACAAGTCGGCGCTGAACTTGTAAAAGTCAACCGTGGCGGTGACATTACGTATCACGGCCCAGGCCAACTAGTTGTCTACCCGATACTTTCGCTTGCCGCAAAGCATGGTGTTGGCGGTCCGGCCGATATGCAGGCGTATGTTTGCGGGGTTGAGCAACTTGTGATTGACACACTTGCTCATCTTGGTGTTGTTAATGCTGGGCGTTTGGCCGGCTACCCAGGTGTTTGGGTCGATCATCAGTCGGCAACTCCGAAAAAGATTTGTGCAATCGGTGTTCGAGTTTCGCGTGGGCGCACGATGCATGGGTTTGCGTTAAATGTTTCGACAGATCTCAGTTATATGCGCGAACATATCGTGCCTTGTGGCATCGCCGAGCACCCAGTCACATCGCTCGCCGAACTTGGCTTCAACTTTTCAGTTCAGCAAGTTGCAGATGTGGTTGCGAAATTGGCAGCCGAGCGTTGGACAAATGGCTACTTCGATCGCCATGATGTGTCGTTGGCGGCAGTAAATGAAAATCTCAACGCTGGGTCAAATATCCAGATCACCGCGCGTAAGCCGGAGTGGTTGCGCCCTCATGTGAGCCATGGCGCCGAAGTCTTGGCAACGAAAAAAACTTTGCGTGATTTGAATCTTGTAACTGTTTGTGAAGAAGCTGGTTGTCCGAATTTGTCAGAATGTTGGGCTGACGGCACCGCAACGATGATGGTGCTAGGTGAGCGATGCACGCGTGCATGTGGCTTTTGTTTAATTGACACACGCAAACCACTTGCGCCCGACATTAGCGAGCCACTTCGTGTTGCTCAAGCTGTTCTTAAAATGAATCTTGAACACGCGGTTTTGACAATGGTCGCGCGCGATGATTTATCCGATGGTGGAATGGCGCATGTCGCACAATGCGTTCGTGAAATTCGACGCACCTCACCGAAGACACGTGTTGAAACTTTAATTTCAGACGCCAAAGGCAGTGATGCACTCGACACGATTTTTCTTGAGCGACCAGATGTTCTGAATCACAACATCGAGACAGTTGCGCGATTACAACGCCAAGTTCGCCCATCGGCGGGTTATGCGCGAAGTTTGTCTGTCTTGGCTCGTGCTCACGCCGCAGGTCTAGTCACGAAATCTGGTTTCATGTTGGGTCTAGGCGAAAGTAAAGATGAAGTTGAAGCAACGCTGATTGACCTCGCAGCGGTTGGTGTGCAGATTGTCACAATTGGTCAATATTTACGGCCAACGCAAGATCATCTACCTGTTGTGCGATGGGCAGACCCTGCAGAGTTTGCCGCTTATGCCGAGTTTGGCGAGAAACTTGGTATTAAACATGTTGAAGCGAGTCCGTTGACAAGATCTAGTTATCATGCCAAGCATGCAGCCGAGCAAACTGTTTCTGTACAACTCGTGAGTATTCGATCATGAGCATCACTATGCGTAAAATAAATTGCGTAACGGTCAATTTGTAATGAACACTCGACAACAAATCGTTGACGCAGTAACTGATTATCAAGAAGGTCGACTAGTTAAATGATTAGCGGCAAATGACTAGCAGCAAATGACCAGCAGCAAAACTCTAAGTTCGAGTGCGCTTTATGCGTCGCGAATCTCGCGTGTGCGCCAAGAGATGCAACGTCACTCAATAGATGCCACATTGCTGAGTATCGGCCATGATTTGCCGTATCTGACTGGTTATTACGCGATGCCACTCGAGCGTTTAACAATGCTTGTTGTCACGCACGAGTCGGTGGCGGCGTTAGTTGTGCCAAGACTTGAAGCCCCTCGAGTTACACCGTTCGATGATGTGTTTCGTATCGTGCCTTGGGGTGAAACTGAGAATCCAGTCGCAATTGTCGCCAAACTTCTTGTCGGAGCCAAAACAATTGCGGTTGGCGATCAAATGTGGGCAAGGTTTTTAGTTGAGTTGATGAGTTTCGTTTCTGGCGCGAAATTCGTGCGCGCTGTTGATGTTGTCGGCCCAATGCGCATGGCCAAAGATGCAAATGAGATTGAAGCGCTTCGTTTAGCTGGTGCAGCAGCCGATCGGGTAGCAATGCAACTTCAGGCTGGCGAAATTGATCTCGTTGGTCGCACCGAAGCCCAAGTTTCTGCAGATATTTCGGCGCGCTTACTTGAGCAAGGTCATGATGTCGTTAACTTCGCAATTGTCGCCGCAGGTGAAAATGCTGCAAGCCCGCATCACCACGCCGGCCCACGAGTTATTCAAAAGAACGAAATAGTACTTTGCGATTTTGGCGGCACGATGAACGGATATTGCAGCGACATCACGCGGTGTGTTTTTGTCGGTACACCATCTCGAAAAATCACCAGCGCTTATTCTGTGTTGCATGCCGCACAGGCGGCTGGCGTCAAGGCCGGCCTAGTTGGTGCAACTTGCGAATCAGTTGATGCAGCAGCACGCAGAATTATTGATGATGCTGGGTTCGGTGATTTTTTCATCCACCGCACAGGTCATGGCATTGGAATGGAAGCGCATGAAGAGCCTTATATGGTCAGTGGCAATAAATTAACGATTGCTGCAGGTCATGCGTTCAGTGTTGAGCCGGGCATTTATTTGCCAGGTAAATGGGGAATGCGTCTTGAAGACATTGTCGTCGCAACTGATGTCGGCCCAGTTTCAATGAATAATGTTGATCACTCACTAGTCGTTGTCGGTTGATGCGCCTAGACGCCGCGACATTTTTATTGCAGTGGGCGACTGGTGGTATTGCATTTCTGTGGTTCACGCTTCGTAGCCAAGAAATTTCAATTGGCTATTCAAAATTATTGCGCGGGGTTTTTGGCTCGCTTGCAATTTTCGCAGTTGCCGCGGGTTTCTTTTTTGACAAAGTTCTAATCCGTGAACTCGCCAGCATTGCAGTTGCTTTAATTGCTCTTGCGACACTGGCCAAAAAATCTGCAAAATTTGATTTAGTCGCAGTGGCAATCGGTGCGGTTGGTTTAGTTGCTTCGGTGGTCACAAGCAACAATGCGAATTTGGTTGATCTATTGCGAGTGCTCGTCGGTGCGGCATTTCTTGGCGCAGTCACAGATTTGATGTTGTTGGGTCATTGGTATTTGGTTCAACCAGGAATGACGCGTAAATTACTTAACGAATTAACAAATATGTTGCTAATCATTTGGCCACTCGAAATATTCGTAATGATTTTGCCAACTGGAATGATCAGCGTTCTCAACGGCACAATCGACGACGGATGGAACGGCATTCTTGGATATTTTTGGGTTGGGTGTGCATCGCTAACTGGCATCCTCGCGTGGTTCACTCGCGCGGCATTGAAAGAGCGAAGTTACTCAGCAGTAATGGCGGCAACAGGTTTAAGTTATTTGGCGATCCTCACAGCATTTGGCACAGACCTCGTCGCGCGGGCGATTCTCGCACTCTAATTTTAAATTGGTGCGAAATTAGATTTCGTCTACTATCGCTCTGGTGAACGGCGATTACAAAGTTGATGACAAGTGGGATGCCGCAACTAAACAGGCAATCAAAGTTGGGCGACAGGGTTGGCATTCATCGGTGCCGCCGAATGGTCATGCCAATCGGGCATCTGCAGAAAACATTAAGTACAACGACAATCCGCTCGGGCTTGATACTCCAGAAAACGAAATTGAAACGACTCCAGAGCACAGAAATTTAGTTGCGGGAGACCCGTCTTGCGCGGGTTGGACGCGCACGCACGACGATCCAAATGTCGCGCAACTTCGCGAGAAATTGAAACTTACAAACGGCATTCGTGGTCTTGAAATTGTTTCGCCATCAGAGGTTGAACGTGCTGCTGAATTATTTCATCGCGATGGTTTCGTTGTAGTCGCCGATGCAATTCGGCCTGAGCAACTTGCACGAATGCGAAGTGCTGCTGACCGTGCGATTGACGAGATGTTGGCAGTTGACCCAGATTGCTCAGTCGGTGGTGGTGCCGGCGGATTACCTCATCGATATTCATTTGGTAGCAGTTCTGCATCGCGTCACATGTTGCACACAAATGAATGGGTTGAATTAATTGATATGCCGACGACGACGCCGATTATCACAGCAATTTTCGGTTCGCCAAACTACATCGTGATTGGCGGCGGTGGCGACATCGCGATGCCAGGATCAATCGAATATCAAGGTCTACATTCAGATAACACTTGGGCAGAGCCGCATGATCCGAGTGGGCGAATAACTATGCGCGAGATGCCAGTACCCGCAGTGACGATAAATTTTCCAATGATTGATCTGACAACAGAAAATGGTCCGATACGACAGATTCCTGGCACTCAAAATTCGCGAGAGCCAATCCCGAGTTTGTACAACGAACCAGAGTGGATGAAACTCAGCACACTTTGCCCGGCACCCGCCGGGTCAGCAATCATTCGCGACCTGCGGTGCTGGCATGGTGGAACGCCAAATTTGTCGCGAGATGTGCGCGCGATGCCAAACATCGAATATTTTGCGCCATGGTTTCGCAGTGAGGCAGTTGTTCGCTCGATGCCGTACGACCAATGGAAGTCACTATCGCCGCATGGTCAACGAATTTCTAGATTTGTGATGTGCGGTAAAGATGAAGTTGTAATTGGTGCCGGTTATATCCATCCGAAATCAAAAATGCGCGAAGCATTCAAGGCAGAGCAACTCGCCGAACTGGGTGCAGTAGCCGCCGCAGAATACCTACGCCGCCTCTAAATCAACCACGTACTGGGCGATTATCTTGGCGATTTAGTCGCCAGATGGCGAAATCGTCACAAAACTTGACATCCACTGGGGCAAAGGTTTCACACATTGCGGGCATGATTGAAAATGCGGTATATCTAATCCGATATAATAATAAAGTGCCGAAAGAATTGTTTTCGCGAAGCCTGATCAGTTTGGCTCGACGAAAAGCAAAGATCTCGCAAGCCGAACTCGCGCGACGAGCAAAGACAAGCCAGGCAGCGATTTCAATGTATGAAGCGGGCACACGGTCGCCGACTTTAGATACTTTGTTGCGCATCATTCGTGCTGCAGGTTCTGACCTGCGCATCGGTTTGTCGGGCCCTGATACCCACACGATTACTCGTGAGCGGTTTGAAAAAACTCTTGATCCGAAAGTTTTAGAAGAGTTCAATGCTAAAGAGCGAGAGCGTGTTCGCCTCGCTCGACTTGGCCGCTGAGCCACAACTACGTCTCACTGAACTGATTGCGGCGTTAACGCACAACGCTGTCGATTTTGTTGTCATTGGCGGCGCGCTGGCGACAGTAGCCGATTATGGCACTTGGCTTGCACGGCATCGCGAGCAAATTTTCTAAATCAGATCTTTGACAAGAGTTTGAAGAGCACGGGTTCGAGTTGGGCCGCACCAGAAATGGATAAATGATCTTCGTCCAGATACCAAACCTTTCCGTTCTTGCCACCAAAGCAAGTTTCTTGATCACACAATGAGTCAAAAGGATCAACGATTGTGAGGTTGCTGTACTTTCTCTGAAGATTTTGAAGATATGTAAACCGCAATTCGTTACGCAATTGTTCTGAACGAGTGCGTGATTGATCCGACGGCCCACTGATCAAAGATGGAAATCTTGAACCTTGCATATAAGGGTTATCCAAAAAAATAATTAGATTTTTTACTTTTGGATTCTTAAGGTACTGCTCCCAATGTTCGGCGTACGTTTTTTCGATTTCGTCGCTGTACGGGTCGCGGAAATAAGAAACGACGGAAATATCTTCGCTGTTGACTATGTCTGTTGCATCATTCAAAACCTTTGATCCGCCAGCCGTAACTCGACTGCTAAGCCTTAGTTCTTGTGTGATCTTGATGAATGTGTGGAGGATTGTTCCAGCATGAGAGTTGCCTTCGAGAACCACGAATCCATTCGAATCCTGAAAGTCAATATCACAATTGATAACAGGGCCAGTACAACCCTCTGGTATTTTCTCCCATGCTGGGTAAGCCTGGGTTTGGTTGTAACGCAGATTTCCAAAGCCCATCAATGCGGCCATCAGGCAGAGAGTGCTCACCTGTCCGATAGCAAATAGTTTCAAGACATTTCTGTTCTGGCCACCATCGCGATCGTGATATCGATATTCGACTTTTCTATATAAAAACTCAGAACTTATTATTGATACAACTAAACACAAGAAATTTAGAACGGTCGAACTTCCAAAAATTTGACGGCCAAAAAGAATTATCGGCCAATGAACCAGGTACAGCGAATACGAGCGGCTTCCCAGCCAACTAAGAATTTTAGGAAGACCCAACTGGTTTGATTTTTTCAATGCGAGTGGCATTGAAAAAATAAACAGTGCTGTTGAAAATGTAATTATCAGCGCATCTTGTCCCAGTTGGTGTTCTCGTGCTCCTGCTACAAGACCTCGTAAAATTCCTAAAAATGAGACAGTTGCGACGACCTTTGCAATGTTGACTTGAAATTTGAAGCGCTTATTCGGCAATCTTTGAATGATTTGTGCAACCAAAACTCCAGCCAATAACTGCCATGCTCGAGAATGAAAAGAATAAAAAGGAAACAGATCCGGATTTGGAAAGAAGCGCTGAGCATCAGGGAGATTTCGAAAATTAAAACAACCGTAAAGACTCAAAGCAGCAAGTACTGCGACGACGGCCATTGTAAATAAGCCAGAGAGGCTCACTTTGAATTTTCTCAGTACGAGAAATAAAATTCCGAGTGTGATATAAAACTGCTCTTCAACTGAAAGCGACCAAGTGTGTGTTAGCGGGTTTGGATACAGCGGATTGAAATAGTCAATTTTTCGTGCGAGAAGAACATAATTTGCAAAAAACAACGATGATCCAATGCCTGTTCGGGCAGTCTCTTGCTGAACGTGAATGAAAGATTGGGTAAGAAACGAAACAACGAAAACGCATACGATCACCACAAGAAATGCGGGGTAAAGTCTTTGTGCGCGTCGTTTGAAGAATGTCAACAACGAGAATCTTTTACCGACAGATTCGTGTCTCAAAATTGATGACATAATCACAAAGCCCGATACGACAAAAAAAACATCAACTCCGCGGTATCCAGCCGGAACCGAAAGAAACGCAAAGTCAATGTGGTTGAGAACTACAAAGAGAATCGCAATTGCGCGCAGCAACTGAATGTCTTGGCGAAAACCAGTCGTCTCTGAATTTCGCAGACTACTAAATTGACTCATTTAAAAACTTAAGGAGCTACGAGGGGCCAGGGTTGTGTGCGCTCGACGGCGAGGGCTAGTTCGAGAAGTAAAGGCTCTTCGAAATGTCTTGCCATGATTTGCATGCCAACTGGTAAACCATCTACTAAACCAACTGGCACCGAGATGCCAGGGTTGCCATAGATATTTGCAGGAATCGTCAACACACCGTTGTTTTGAGCACCAGCCACGAGCCCACCAAAAGTATCTGGCAACGGACCCTCAGCATTAAATGCGATGTCGGGGTTGGTAGCAGTAATTATTAAATCGACTTCGCTAAATATTCGCGCCATGCTGTTGTTCAGCTCAATGCGTCGCTTTTCGAACTTTCCACGTGCTTCTGAACCGTAAAGATTCTCGGTCATTTTTTGGCCATAGCGAATTTCGGGCGTCAATTGATCAGCACAAGCTGGCCAATGGTCTTTGAGAGCATTTCGAATTGCCACAGAGCCAGTTATTGACCACGCCGCACCAAGTCGTGGCAACGTGAAATCAACCGATTCTCGCCGTTTCAGACCAGCAACTGCAATCAAGTTTTCAGCGGCGCGCTCAATAACTTCCCACATCGCTGGCGAAACAACGCCTCCGCCAAAGTTCGGCACTACAGCAACTCGAAAACCTTTTGTCGCAACGCTTCCAAGTCCGGCTTCCCATCCAGAAACTTTTGGCAAACTCAACGGGTCGTGCGCTTCATGTCCATTTGCAACGTCGAACCACCGCGCGGTATCGCGCACGCTTCGCGACAAGCAGCCAGTAACTGTTGTTAGGTTGCCGTTTGATGCACCTGGCCCACGCGGAATACGACCAAAAGTTGCCTTCAATCCAAGTAAACCGGTGAACCCAGCCGGAATGCGAATTGACCCGCCGCCATCACCGCCGGTTGCGATGCTCACTAATCCGCCAGCAACTGCAGATGCAGTGCCACCAGAAGATCCACCTGGTGTGTGACCGTGTTTCCACGGATTATGTGTTGCGCCATGCAAAACCGTGCGAGTTAGATTCACACCACCAAACTCGCTGGCATTAGTCTGACCAACTTTCACTGCGCCACCGATACGACAAATTCGATTTACTTGCGTATCGGTTGTTTTCGAAATACGATCTTTGAATACCATGCATGCCTCAGTGTCTGGCCAACCCGCAACACCGTCAAGTTCTTTAACGCCAAATGGTACGCCACCAAACGGCAGCGAAGTATCTGCGTTCTTTGCATCACGCTCGGCAGCTTCTTGATCTAAAAAACAAAATGCGTTGAGTTTGCTTTGCGAAATCGCATCAAACGTTGCGCGCAATTCTTCAAGTGGCGAGCGCTCACCATTTCGAAATGCCTCAACGAGCGAAACCGCGTCGCCGCGCCATGGGATATCTGTCATATATTAAAACTAGTCTGCAACGCACTTCAACTTATTAGAGTGAAGTGGTGGATAGTCGCAGTTTTCTTGGATTAAATCGTGTTGGCGAGACTTTAAGTTTCGAAATGCCTGTCGACCTTCGCATTTCAACGGGTGGCTCTTTTCTGTTCGGCGGGGCAGGGCTCGGTGCTTGCATTAGTGCACTCGAAACAGTTTCAAAACGCAACTTAGTTTGGGCAACAGCGCAATATTTGTCGTTCGCTAAAACAAACGAACTCGTCAAGATCGATGTAACTCTTGTTGTTAATGGTCCGCAGATCACGCAAGGTCGTGCAGTTGCACGCGTTGGTGATCGCGAAATTCTTACTGTTAATGCCGCTTTTGGCGATCGCAATTTTGAAGCGTCTGGTCAATTTATAAAGATGCCAGAGGTGCCTGCTCCTGAGAATGTTCCGCCACGACAGCACATTCACGATTCACCTGGCACAATTCATGACTCATTGCAACAACGCGTCGTGAAGGGCCGCAACATGTCGCAACTTGATGGCTCACTCAGCGACGGCAATGTTGTGATGTGGGCGCACATTCCTGCATTGATCGAAGATGTTGATGCCACTGCGCTTGGTATTCTCGGCGACTTCGTGCCAATGGCAATCGGTCAAGCACTCGGTCTCGCCGCGGGTGGCAACAGCCTCGACAACACAATCCGCATTGTCAAACTTGTACCGACAAAATGGGTATTACTAGACATATATATAGACGCCATAGAACGTGGATTCGGGCACGGCCGAGTCAACATGTTCGCGCAAGACGGCACACTCATGGCAACCGCCAGTCAAAGTTGCAAAGCACGAAAGTGGAATACTAAGTAGATGCAACTACGACCCGGAATGACTGTGCCGTTGCCAGGGCACTTACACGAGCAACGCGACAACTACAAAAAACTCGCTGATCTTGGTTACACAGATATTTGGTCTGCAGAATCTGATGGCGCTGATGCATTTACTCCACTAGCAATGGCTGCCGCATGGGAGCCCCGATTGAGACTTGGCACTGCGATCGTGCCGGCATACACAAGGTCTCCGGCATTGATGGCGCAAAGTGTTGCGACTCTTGCCGATGCTGCACCAGGAAGATTCGCGATAGGTATTGGTTCGTCGAGCAATGTCATTGTTGAGCGTTGGAATGCAATTCCGTTTGTTGAGCCATATAAAAAAGTTCGTGACATCGTACGGTTTTTGCAAGACTCGTTGACGGGCGAAAAGATCACAAAGCAATACGACACGTTTAAAATTGACGGTTTTCGTCTCGGCATTCGACCAGAACAAAAGCCACAAATATTGGTCGCGGCGTTGCGAGAAGGAATGTTAAAACTCGCCGGTCGCGAAGCCGATGGGGCGATCATCAACTGGCTATCGGCAGATGATGTCACGAAGGTTGTTGGCGTGGTTAACGATGCAGCAAAAAAATCGCAGAACCCTGGCGAGCGCGAAATTGTCGCGCGTATCTTTGTTTGCCCAAGCGAGAATACAGAACTAGTTCGCGAGTCTGCAAAGCGATTGATTGCCGCCTATTTAACAGTCCCTGTGTATGCCGAATTTCATCGTTGGCTTGGTCGCGCTGAATTGCTTCAACCGATGTGGGATTTGTGGAAAGCAGGCGACCGTAAAGGTGCTGTTGCGACAATACCAAATGAAGTCGTTGACCAACTATTCGTTCATGGGAGCGCTGCAAAATGTCGGGAGACAATCAAGAGATATTTCGACAACGGTGTCACGACTTCGTCGCTTGCAATTGTTGCGTTTGATCCAGAAGTAAATTTCTGGGATTGTGCTGCAGCGCTCGCACCAAATGCAAGTTAATTAATGCCCCTAAGTGAAACTGACTCAGAGGTTTCGGCACGAATTGAATTCGAGCAGTCACAACGCAGTGAAGGCTGGAAACTTCTTCGTGGTTTACTGCGTGATCAACGCAGAAATCTTGTTGTCGGTGGAATCATTGGAATCACTTGGGCAAGTTTTAAAGTAGCGATTCCGCAGATCACTAAGTTTGCAATTAATGACGGCATCGAAAAGAACGGCCCGCTACTTCGCTGGGCAGTAATAATTGCATGTCTCGGTGTCGTCACCGGTGTTCTCTCCGGGCTTCGCCGCTACGTGGCGTTTAGAGAAAGCCGTTGGGCCGAAACACTTTTACGAGAACGCCTTTTCGGCCATGTTCTAGGTTTAAATATTGGCTACCACGACAAAGCACAAACTGGTCAGTTGATGAGTCGCGCGTCGAGTGATTTGATGCAGATTCAAGCGTTCATTGTGATGATTCCGATCACCCTGTCAAATGTGATTCAAATTTTTGCGGTCGCAACAATATTGTTTATTACAGACCCAGTCTTAGCGATCGTGGCAATGTTGCCGTTGCCTTTCGTAAATATTTCAGCACGACGATTCAGCAATCGAATTCACCCGATTTCAGTTGCTGTGCAGGCCGAGCAGGCACAACTTGCCAACGTCGTCGAAGAAACAGTTTCGGGTGTTCGAGTAGTAAAAGGTTTCGGTGCAGAGCAGGTGCAATTCAAGAAGCTCGAAAAAGAAGCCAATGATATTTTCGGTGAAGCAATGAAGGCCGCCAAAATTCGCAGCAATTTTTTGCCAGCCATTGATGTGCTGCCCGCACTCGGTGCAGTCGGCGTGCTCGGGGTCGGCGGACACCGAGTTCTATCTGGTCAACTCTCAATCGGCGATCTCGTCGCATTCAATGTTTATTTAACATTGTTGGTTTGGCCCTTGCGCAATATCGGCATGATTGTTGCGCTCGGCCAACGGGCTGCAGCAGCACTTGTGCGAATCCATGAAGTTCTCTCAACAATTTCCGACATTAAAGACCCAGAAGTCCATCAAACATTTGCAACAGCAACTTCATCTACGACTCAACTCGGTGCCGTGAAGTTTGACCATGTGCAGTTTGGCTATGACCCAACGCAACCTGTTTTGACGAATTTCAATTTAGAGATTTTGGCAGGCGAGTCGATCGCGATTGTCGGTGCGACTGGTTCGGGCAAGTCAACAGTTGCCAGGCTGTTATTGCGTTTCTATGACACAAATAATGGGCATGTGTTTATTGATGGTGTTGATATTCGCAAGATCAAACTTAGTGAGCTGCGTCAGCAAATTGGTGTTGTGTTCGAAGACACTGTGTTGTTTAACGACACCGTCACGAACAACATTTCGTTCGCCGAACCTGATGCAGCTCAAGAAGACCTTGAGAGAGCAGCAAAACTAGCAGGCGCACACGACTTTATTTTGCAACTTCCAAATGGGTACGACACGATCATTGGTGAGCGCGGTTTTTCGCTTTCAGGTGGCCAACGCCAACGCATCGCAATCGCCCGCGCGATTATTTCTGACCCTCGAGTATTAATTCTCGACGATGCAACAAGTGCAGTTGACCCAAGCAAAGAAGGTGAAATCCGTGATGCGATGCGTACGGTTATGTCTGGACGAACGACAATCGTAATTGCCCACAGACCAGGCACGATTGCTTTGGCGCAACGCGTTGTTTTCATTGATGATTCAACAGTTGCAGCAATCGGCAAACATGAAGAACTAGTTTCGACGAACGTTAGATATCGCGAAGTACTCGCAAACATGGAGCAATCAAAAACGGCGAAAAATATTCAGGCGGTGAAATAAAATGTGGCACGCCGGTGGAGTCAGCGACGAAGACAGACTGACTCGGGCGCAAGCTCGCACAATCGTCGGTCGTGTGTTCAAGATGGCGGCTCCGTTTAGAAAGACAATTTATTTGGCGTTTGGCTGTGTGATCGTTACGACTTCGACAACACTTTCGGCACCAGTAATTGTGCGCCACGGCATTGACGCTGGTATTCGAGCTAAAAATACTGATGCACTCAATACATCAGTCGTCATTTATCTGATCGTAGTTTCTCTAACTTATATATTTGGAAGACTGCTATTTGTTTTCGTCAACAAAACAGGTGAGTCTTTCTTGCGCGTCTTGCGCCTTGCAGTTTTCAAGCAGATGCAGCGTCAGTCGATGGCTTTCTATGACCGCAATAAGGCTGGTGTTTTAGTTGCGCGCATGACCGCAGACATTGAATCAATGTCAGAACTCGTACAGTTTGGATTGTTGCAGTTCTTGTCAGCAGCCTTGATGCTGATATTTGCAGTTCTTGTTTTGTTGGTACTCAGTTGGCAGTTGACGATCGTTGCCTTTCTTGTCATGCCAATTTTGGTTTTGGCATCAATCAAGTTTCAACGCGATTCAAATAAGGCATATCTCATTGTTCGTGAGCGCGTGGGGGCGAATCTTTCGGCTTTACAAGAGGGAATTACGACTGTCCGCGTCATTCAGGCTTACGCCCAAGAAGACGAAGTCAATCGTAAATTTCAAATCTCAAATCGTTCGCTGTTCGCTGCTCACGAAAAGAGTGTTCGTGTTTCAACTTGGTATTTCGCACTCATTGAATTTTCAGGTGTCTTTGCTAGTGCGTTGATGATTGGAATCGGTGGTTGGTTTGTCCATCGTGGCACAGTCACACTCGGCACTGTTGTGGCTTTCGTGCTACTACTCTCAAGTCTCTTTGATCCTGTGCAGCAACTCTCACAGTTGTACAACACGGTGCAATCGGCTGGCGCAGCGCTGAATAAACTTTTCTCAATTCTCGACGCCACGCCCGAAGTTGATGAACATCATTCGGCAATTGATCTGCCGACAACAGGTGAACTTAAAGTTTCGAATCTTTGTTTCACCTATGCCGGTGCAGACAATCCAGCCCTCAATCGGGTGTCAATCAGTGTCGGCATTGGCGAGAAACTTGCACTCGTTGGGCCAACTGGCGCAGGCAAGTCAACGCTTGCCAAACTTATGGCGCGTCTTTACGATCCACAAACTGGCACGGTCGAATTTGGCGGAGTAAATTTGAAGATGGCAACGATGTACTCGCTGCGCAACCGCATCGTAGTTGTGCCGCAAGAAGGTTTTTTATTTAACGGATCAATTCGCGATAACTTGCGCATTGCCCGCGCCGACGCAACCGACACCGAAATTGAATCAGCGATTGCAGCAATTGGCGCAACCGAACATTTTGCGCAATTCTCAGATGGTCTTGACACACAAGTTCGTGAACGCGGAAGTCGATTATCAGCAGGCGAGCGTCAGTTGGTGGCGCTAGCTCGTGCCGCTCTCGTTGACCCCGCTGTATTAATCCTTGATGAGGCGACTTCAAATCTTGACCCGGGAACCGAAGCCGAAGTTGAACACGCACTCGAGCGCTTGATGACTGGCCGCACAGTTATTGTCGTGGCTCACCGCCTTTCAACAGTGCAGCGGGCAGACAAAATCGCCGTTATTGCAGATGCTCAAATTGCCGAACTTGGCACCCACAGCGAATTGCTCGCACTTAATGGACATTATGCGCAACTTGCTAACGCCTGGGCACAGTCACATTCAATAACTAGCTAGTTTTTATTCTTACTATCGCATCAAGACCAACGCCAGTAGGCGATGGCATAAGTTCTAAATTCATATTGCTTGAAAGGGCTAATTGCGCGGCAATTGCTAGGCCAAGTCCACTGCCTTGGGCCCCAGATGCTGAATCTCTCGTTTTCGCCCCTCGCCAAAATCTATCGAATGCGCGTGCTCGCTGATCGGCCGTTAGCCCAGGCCCTTGATCGCGGATGATGACTACGACTTGATTTGATATTCGCTGTGCGATCACATTTATTTTTGCTTTTGGAGGTGAGTGCTCAATGGCATTGTCGATGTAGTTGCCAATTATTTCGCGAAGTGCAAGTTCATTGGTAAGACATTCAAATTGTTCAGAAGTTTCGAAGATTAATTCAATTTCATTTTCTGCCGCAAGAAACGACCATTCATCACATAGCTCGTTCAACACGTTGTTAATATCAACAATCTCTAATTTAAGAACGGCACCTTCTGTTCGAACAAGTCGTAAAAGTTGCTCCGTCAAATTCGTTAGGCGATCGGTTTCGTTCAGCGCCGCTTCAATATGATCGCGCGAAACTACGGGAGAATTCTCAATAGAGTCACTTGCTTGTTCAAGGCGCAGACGCAACGCCGTTAGCGGCGTGCGAATTTGGTGCGCTGCATTTCCCGCAAAAGATCGTTGCATGTTCAACATGCTTCGCACTCGATCTGCCATCGCATTAAATGAGCGTGCTAGTTGCCTAGTTTCGTTTGGTCCTTGTTCGTCAACTTGCGTTGACGTATCCCCTTGTGCGAAGCGATCAGTGGCGTTGCGCAAGTTTGTTAACGGCCGAGATATAACCGACGCGAGCAAAAAAGCCGCTAACACAGCCATTGCAACTGAAACACCTGCAGCCACGACAATTGAGCGCACTCGATCAGCGACACGTGCATCAATGATGCTCTTTGGATAAGTAAGTCGCACAACTCCAAGAACTGAGTTGCCCGAGGCTATTGGCACCGCAACATAAATCAAGTCCTCGCCAATAGTGCTTGAACTACGCACACCCGATGTAAACCTGCCAAATAGTGCCGAATTGATTTCAGGGCGAGTTGCGTAGTCTTCACCGGCAAGATCATTGCCCGATGTCGACGCAAGAAGGTATCCATTTTTGTCAGTGATCACTGCAGTTGCGTCGTTCGTTGTCGAGAATTGGTCAAGCAGGGCAATTGCTTGGGCTCTCAATTCGTCTCCATCAGTCGCCATGATTGCATTGACTCGTCCACTGAGCACATACGCATCCCTTTCAAGGGTAGTTATGAGTCGATCTCGCTCGAGTCGTGAAATATGCATTGCCAGTGGCACATCATGAGCGGCGAGCACAAGCAAGACGACGCCAACTACGACAGCTAGAAATCTAAATTTCATGATGTCATTTCAAATCTAAAACCAACACCGCGTATCGCGATTACCCATTCAGGGTGTCCAAGTTTTTTTCGCAAAGCGGCAATGTGTGCGTCCAGCGTTTTTGTTGGTCCGTACCATTCAGTGTCCCAAACGGTTTCGAGAATGTCGTTGCGTCGATGTACGACCCCTGGCTCTCTGGTCAGATATTCGAGCAAATCAAATTCTTTTGTTGTTAGTTCGACTTCTGCACCAGCAATCGTGACTCTTCGTGTGGCTGAATCAATTGTCAGATCGCCGATCACTGTTGTCGAAATAGCCGACTCTTGTGGTGTTAGTCGGCGAGTCACGGCGCGAATTCTCGCAATGAGTTCTCGCAAACCAAATGGCTTTGCAACATAGTCGTCTGCGCCGCTTTCTAATCCAAATACTCTGTCAATCTCATCGGCACGCGCAGTCAACATGATTATCGGCACTTGCGAAGTCAATCTGACTCGGCGGCACACTTCGAATCCATCAAAGTCAGGCAAGCCGATATCTAGAAGCATCAAATCGTATTGCGATTCTTCAACTGCCTGTCTTCCCGTAGCCACATGTGTCACCGTCATTCCTGCAGATTGCAGACCGAGTGTCAATGATGATGCAATCGCTTGGTCGTCTTCAACAACTAATACATGCACATTTACATTGTCATCTGTAATTCAATCGTTCGCACAAAAGTTGAGTTCAAAAGCCTTAAATCATGAAAAATTGGATAAATCTTGGATATCGCTTGGCTCGCCATTTACTAAGCACTCACTAGGTTAAATCTTATGAAAACATCCGTAGCCACAACAGTTTCGTTCGTTGCTGTTTTAGCCGCAGGCGGTCTCGCATTTGCGGTCAATACTCGCGCACTCACCGATACAAGTGTCGTTGACGGATCGGTACCGGCATCTGCGGTAGTCGCAACGGCGAGCAAATTGACAAACGCAACACTTCCAGCGTCAAGTGCTACGACTTCAACCGCTCAGTCGATGGTCGCAGGCACATCCTCTGCCGAGACCAGCGAATATGAAATCGCCGGTATTGGCGTAATCGTTGTGCAAAAAGACGGTGAAAGTCTCAAGGTTATGAATGTGAACCCTTCTGCAGGGTTTACATATAGTTCGCTACAAAAGAGTTCAGATCAAGTTCAAGTTGAACTGGTTTCGGCGACACGATCTGTCGAGTTTCGGGCACGATTGCTTGACGGCCGAATAATCAACGATGTACAAGTTAAAAACATGCTTGGCGCTGGCAAAAGTCGTAATGGTGAAGGCGAAAATGATGATGATGACGATGATGATGACGAGGATCACGAAAGTTCAGACAAGAAGTCAAATGACATGCATGAGCAAAACGAAAAAAACAAAGGAGAAGACGATGACGACTAATCGCAATCTTGATCATCTATCTGGGGCGAATCGCAAGCGAGTTAAGCACCCAGCACGCTCGGCGCGCATTTTGACAACCGGCTTGTCAATCGCATCTGTACTAGGAATTACATCTAGTTTCTCGTTATTGCCGATCAATCAACAGTCGACAGTCGACAGTAACTCGATTGATCAAATATCTGGTGTTGCATTAGTTGCATTGCAGGGTTTGGTTGCGCCGCAAGCAGCGGTGGCTTCACAAGCGATCGCAGCTGTTTCGCCAGTGCAAACCGCATCTCTTGCTCCAGTGCAATCCGCTCCTCAAGTGGTAGTAATTGCGCCCCAAGTGCAAGCCCGGGTGAAGAATAAAACAATTCAAGTACCAGTGTCGACTACTTCTAGCGGCTCAAAGTAGAACTATTAAAAATGTTGGATGTTGAAGACAATCCGACTCTTGGCGTACAGCGAAGCGAATTTGTGGTGATGGGAAATACTGCAAAAATCACGGTCGTTGGCGGCTCGCTACAGCATCTCAGATTCGCGCAAGAGAGACTTTCACAACTTGAGCAAATCTGGAGCCGGTTTTTACCCGATAGTGAAATTTCAGTACTCAACTCAGCACAATCAAAACCAATCGTGGTGCATCGCGAGACAATCGAACTTGTGAAATATATGATCGCTGGCCGACGACTGACGAATGGACTATTCGATCCGACATTGTTGCCGGCACTTATCGCGAACGGTTATCGGGCCTCACTTACTAATCCGATGCATCTCACTTTGCTTCCAGATGGTGCGAAGTTCAATCAATCACTTGACATGGTGGCAATTGATGAGATTGCACTCACAATTTCTTTGCCAGGCAACATCACACTTGATCCTGGTTCAATCGGCAAAGGCATGGCTGCCGACATTGTTGCTAAAGAACTGATGCAACAAAATGTTTCTGGTGTGTGTGTCAATGTCGGTGGTGATGTGCGGTGCATCGGGCTTGGTGATCTTGACGGTGAGTGGATAATAGGTATTGAATCACCAATCTTTCTTGGTGAAATCATTGATCGTGTTTCGCTTCGTGACGGGGCAGTCGCGACTTCAAGCGTGCGTGCGAAATCGTGGCAACATGATGGCACCACCAAACATCATGTAATCAACCCAACTACTGGTTTGTCGCGCGACGTCGATGAGAAAAGTCTGTTGCAAGTTTCAGTTTTGGCGCGTGAGTGCGTGTGGGCAGAGATTTTTTCCACAGCATTACTGGTTGCTAACTCAGGTCTCAGATTCTCGATGGTTGACGACAGCAATGTCGCCGCATTGACCGTGCGTACCGATGGTTTCGTCACGCAAAGTTCACAATGGATCAAATTTCAGCGATGACTAATCCGCATTTTTGGTGGTACTTGTCTAGGGCTTCAGGAATTGTCGCGTGGGGTTTATTAACTGCGTCGGTTGTCTGGGGAGTTTTATTGGCGACACGAATGCTCAAACCATATGACCGTCCGGCCTGGCTTCTTGACCTGCACCGTTGGCTCGGCTTTCTGACATTATTGGCAGTGGCGTTACATATGGTCGCACTTTTTGCTGACTCGTTCGTTGAGTTCTCTGTGCGCGACTTGTTGGTGCCGATGTCAACAACTTGGCGCCCGTGGGCAGTTGCTTCAGGCATTCTCGCGATGTATCTACTTGTTGCAGTGCAATTGTCTTCAGTTGTCATGAGAAAAATTCCGAAAAAAGTTTGGCGTGTGATTCATCTGACCAGCTATCTGATGTTTTGTCTTGTGACTCTGCATTCATTTCTCGCTGGTAGCGACCGCGGAAAGAATCTTTTTAATATGTTTACATTGGCTGTTATTTTGATGACTATTTTGGCTACGTCAATTCGAGTTTTATACACAAGAAACCCAACCCGAAAGGTGATTACAGAATCATGATTATCGCAATTTCTAATCTCTTTGGCCTTCCCGCACATCCACTTTTGGTTCACGTACCGATCGTCTTGATTCCGCTTGCAGCAATAACTGCGATCATCTCGATTCACAAAAAGTATCGTCGAGAAATGTTGTTGGTCACCGTAATCATGGCGGTTATCGGCGCCACGTTTCTATTTCTTGCTGCAGGTGCTGGCGAATCGCTGCAGCACGACCTGCCGAGATCGCGAGCAATTCACGAGCATGCCGAATCGGGCGAAAAATCACAAGGCTTAACTGGGGCTTTTGCGTTTGTAGCAGTTGGCGCAGTTTTATCTCTCGAAGCATCCCGCCGAAAGTTTGTTTATAGAGGCAAGTCGTTGCCAAAGTGGGCAGTTACCGCTTTTCTTGCGCTCACAGTTGTCGGTGGTGTCGCATCAACAGTTGCAGTGTCGCAAGCAGGCCACTCAGGTGCCAAGAGCGTCTGGGAGTCACGCCTTGCCGAGAAGAAGCCTTAATAACTAGCATCGAATTATGGCAGCTGATGATCTCGCCAAGGCACGAAGTGACTTTGCTGACCGAAATCCGCAGAGTCGTAAATATTATGAAGAGGCTCGACAATATTTACCTGGAG
>CALACK010000039.1 GCA_937890395.1 uncultured Acidimicrobiaceae bacterium
CATCAAGACGGCCCAAAGTTTCAGTTTGCCACTTTTTCATTTCAGAGCGCCTTTTGATGTTTAATTATATAAGCAAATTGAGCGCCGTAGCAGTTTACTTAGTGTGTGACAAAGTCATAAGTTGCTTGGTCTTCACAAAAGTAGTCCAACATTTGGTCCCACGATGGTATTTCAATTCCGAGTTGAGTGATTTGATCGCTTGATCGTAGTGATCTGTTTAAAACTACAGACTCATCTATTTTGATATCGATACCAAGGCCCAAACGATTATTTAGCTCAGTAATTAATTGAAATTTACTTATTGGATTTGATGCAACATGCACTAAACCACTAACCCTTGAACCAGTAGTCAATAGCGAATTAATTACTACCGACAAACTAAACGTTGTCAAGCCTGAGTAAATTGCATTCGAATATCCAGCGACTTTTTTGCCACGATTATTAAGAATCCATTCAAAAAAACTTGTGAAATTTGTCAGCTCTCGTCCGACATGTGAAGTACGGATTGTTAAATTGTGATCATCAACTATCTCGCCAGCTAGTTTTGATGAACCATAAATGTCAATCGGGTCAGGATTATCAGTTACTACATAGTTACCTTTGTTGCCAGAAAATACGCAGTCAGTACTTATATGAATCAATCGAGCGCCAGACGCATCGCAAATACTCAAAAGTTTGTGGGGAAAGTGAGAATTTATTTCAATCATCTCATCATCACTAGTTCGGTGGCCTCTCTGTTTGACAATGCCAATGCAATTTATTACTACATCAAACTGACGCTCTCTGAAGAAATCACTAATCGTCGTTATGTCTTTTGCATCAACACCAGCAATCAATTTTTCCTTACTTAAAAATTTTGCAAGGCTGGACGTTGTAGACCATTCTTGCTTGGACGTCCCGTAGACATCGTGAGTCTCACTGAGTACTCGAACCAACATGTGACCAAGCATTCCGCCTGAACCAAGAATGCAAACTCGCATTAGTTGCTAATCAAGTCACCCGACAAATGTTTTTCAAGAAACTTTTTCACTTCATCTGTTGACATCAGATAGTTTGCCGAACTTACTTCGGCGAACTCAATTAGTGGTTCAGATGATGCCGTTGCCACTTCAGGCAAGATTGACTTAATCGCAAAGTAGTCTCCGCGAGAAATAGTACGGAGCGATTCTTCTTCGGAGATCATAATCTCGTGCATTTTCTCACCTGGTCGTATGCCGCTTTCAACGACTTTTATTTTTTGAGAACCGACCAGTGCTGTAGCAACATCTTGAATTAACGCTGCCTTGATTTTAGGAATATAGGTCTCGCCTGCCGCAGCAAATTGCAATGCTTCAAAAACGGTGTCGACTGCTTGATCAAGCGTCAGCAAAAACCTCGTCATATTTTTATCAGTAAGAGTAATTGGACCACCCGCAGCAATTTGATCAATAAACAACGGCACCACTGATCCGCGAGAAGCGAGAACATTGCCGTAGCGCACAGCAATAAACCTCGTCTGCGGACAACTGATATTGGCCGCAAGAAATATTCTCTCTTGAATCGCCTTTGTCATTCCCATTACGTTTGTTGGTTTGCACGCTTTGTCAGTTGAAATTGCGACCACACTTTCGACTGGCAACTTAAGTTCAATAATTGCCCGAACAATATTCTCTGCGCCTTCAATGTTCGTTTTTACTGCCTCAAACGGAAAGTACTCGCATGCGGGTACCTGTTTTAAGGCAGCCGCATTAAACACGATGTCGGCTGAAGTCAAGGCCTGCGCAACTGAATGAAAGTCTCGAACATCACCAATTTTGAACTGCAGTGTTCGCTCAAAGTTGTGATACATCACTTCGTCGGTTGCAGCACGATGGTTCAAATAATCCATCCGAAGATCGTGTTGTTTGGCTTCATCTCGGCTAAACACGACAACACTTTTCGGTGAACCGAGTTGACCGGACAATATTCGTCGCACAAGTACCTTGCCCAGCGACCCGGTGCCACCAGTAATTAGTACACGTTTGTTGTCAAGATACATCCGTTTAACGACCTTTTAGCGACGGGAATTAATTAAATCAAGGTTATCGGTAATCAGCAAGTGCTTTTGCTATCTCGAGCGCTGGGAACTTACTGTGGCGAGCAAAGTTTTCACAAAATGTTTCACGTGCTTGAAGAACTTCTTCTGATGTCCACCAGAGATCAACATTCTCCCATATGTCAGCAATATGTTGCGCTGCGGATTCAGGGGTGTAGTGCAAAATTTTGGCTTTAAAAAGTTCATCGTAAACAATGCTTGCCGCTGTTGTCAAACGTACGTAATTCGGATCCCACATTGCAACTGTGGGATAGCCCGCCAATAAATTTGTTGGAATCGTTGTTTCGTTATAAGTCACAACTGAGAGGCGATTTTGGCTTTGCATTTCACTAAGACTTGACCCACCCGTATCAATTTCAACAAGATTGCCCAATAGTTCAGAAATTTGCTGCGGGGAAACTCTTGCTGGCTTGCCAACCGCACTTGCATTCTTGGGACGAACCCGAGTTTGCTCCAGAATATATTTAGGCAGAGAATTGATTAACTCTTTGAAATAACCAAAATACGAACTATTACTTTGTGCGCCGAGCATTTGATACACATCCGAGTTTCTAGTTACCGGGCCCAGGACTATAAGTAACCCACCAGTTTTGCATCGTGAAAATTTATCTTGTTGGGATTGAACACAAGCAGAGACCACCACGTTTTTTAAACTGTCACTCCACCCCCATGATAAAAACCTGTCAACGGTTGAAAACTCATAAAATTCATTCCAGCCCATAAAATAGCGAGTCCCGTAGCCGCCGCCGTGTTGCCCAGAGATAAGTTTTGTCGCCCCCGAAATAACGTGTTCCGCAGACCAAACTTTAAACTGTTCATTTCGATGCAACAACGTATTTGTAAAAATCAACTTCGGATGTCGCTTGATCTGAGATTCACTTACTTTGTCTTGTAATTCTTTAAACCCCTCAAGATAAATCGTTGGCAAATTAGTTGCTAATAGTTCGCGCAAAAACTTCTCAAACAGCACCCCTGAACTTTTTGTGAGGTTAAAATTTTGCCGTGCGGAGGCGTTAATCGGGTACGCCGTAAGTTTTGAACTAAATCGCCATAATCGAGGCAGTGATCGCAATCGCAAATGCATCACAATTAACGCCAACTTAGATTGCACAACTCCAGCCAACACAACTTTAGGATTTGGAGAAATTTTCGCTAACAATGTTTCAATTTTTGATTTTGTCTGCGGTGAAGGCAAACCAAAATTTACGTTTTGCCGATATTCAAGCAACTCTTTATTGCGTTCTGGCGATGAGACTAAAATGTTTTCAGTTGCTGACTTTGTTACAAAATTATACGCCTCAACATAAATGTAATGATTCCAGATATCGGTGGCGAACAACAGCGACGCTTCGTCGTGTGTAACTGGCAAAAGTTCTTGCCAGGTCAAATCTAGTTTCGCAACTTTTAGCTCACCGTATGTCTCCAAAACATTCTCGGCAAGTTTTAATCGCATATGCACAACTTGTGCGAACTGTTGAAACCACGCACCGACCACAATTCGCCAGTAACGCAACGGAAACGTAGTGCCATGATGTCGATTGAGTTCATTCGCCAAATCTTGAAACACCAATTCGCTTAACGACTCGAACGCCCGAAACTCTTCGTCAGTAATATTTGACAAAATCTCTGGAGACTTGACCAGAGTAACTTCAACATTCGGGTCGTCAACAAAAACTTTGCCGTCTAACCCGATTCCGTCAATAACAACAACCGAATCGACATTGCGCCAAAGTTCTGGAAACGGCCCAGTGACCAGATGCGTTTGCTTCACACAACCACCTATACCATTCGAATAATAAAGTGGAGACGATGGGAATCGAACCCACGACCCCCTGCTTGCAAAGCAGGTGCTCTAGCCAACTGAGCTACGTCCCCGTAGGGCACGCCCACACTAACAGCGAATAATTCGTTCTAACTCCTCTCGTATCCAGGGGGTATCCTCGCTGTATGGTCGGCGAACTTTTATATGCATTTCGCATTATGCGTCTACCGCTACTTGACGCGGGCGGTCAGGCAATCGGAAAAATTAACGACATTATCGTTGTAGCTGGTCGCAGTGCCGAAGCACCCAAAGTTTTGGGCTTTGTCGCCACTAGTCAGCGGCGCCGGATTTTTGTTAGTGCGACGCGTGTTGAAACTCTAGACAACTCGGGTGTCCGACTTAAGTCGTGGGATATTAACCTCACGCCGTTTCGCACTCGCGCAGGCGAACAACTTCTTGGCAAAGATGTGTTGGATAAGCGTGTCGGCGATGAAGTTATCAGCGATGTTGCATTAGTCCACAATGCCGGCAGGTCATCAACTTGGCAAGTTTCTAAAGTTCGACTTTCAAAGCGTGGATTGTTAAACACTCGTTCAGGCAATCGAATTGTTGACTGGCAAGAAGTTGCCCCGATGTTTGCTCCCAAAACAGCAATCGCTGCTGAAGCTGCACGTCTGCGTGATATGCACGCCAGTGATGTCGCAACAATTATTCGCGCATTACCTGCCGAACAGCGCCGACAACTTGCTGATGCAATGGATGACGAACGTCTTGCTGATGTGCTCGAAGAACTACCAGAAGACGAACAATTGCGTTTAATCGAAGGTCTCGATATGGAGCGACTCAACAGTGTGTTTAACGAAATGGAGAATGACGACCTCGCCGACTTGCTTGGACAAATGGGAATCGATCAACGCACCAAAGTTTTAGATGCAATGGATGACGAAGACGCCGAAACGATGCGCCAACTTCTCTCGTATGCGAGTGGTACTGCAGGTGCATTGATGACTCCAGACATCATTGTGCTTGGGCCAGATGCAACAGTGGCTGAGGCGCTTGCACTAGTTCGCGACCCCGAACGACTTGTCTCGATTGCTGCGCAGGTCTTTATTGCACACGCACCTCATTATCCACCCACCGGCACATATATCGGTGTTGTAAATTTTCAGCGATTGCTGCGTGAACGCCCAAGCATGACGCTGCGTCACTGTGTCGAAAACGAACTGACTATTGATCCGCACTTGCCCGAACGAGAAGTTGCTGAACGGCTTGCTTCTTACAACATGTTGGCAGTTGGTGTTCGTGATGCCAACGGTCGACTTCTCGGAGCAGTCACAGTAGACGATGTTTTGGATAACGCATTGCCAGCAGACTGGCGTCGCAAAGTTGTCGCCCGCACGCCAGACAATAATCAGATTTCTGCAAATCTAATTAACAACTCAGAGCATGATTTGAATGGAGTTCGCAATGAAGCGTCGTGAAGACCTGGGGCGACCACGAAACCAGCCGAAGATTGGTGTGCAATATAATCGAAGTGCGTTTGGCGAATTCGCAGAAAGCATCGCACGACTCATGGGCACCGCTCGTTTTTTAATTATGCAATCCATCTTAGTTTTGATTTGGGTTATTCTAAATGTTTCATTTATTGCATTCAGATGGGATAAATATCCGTTTATTTTATTGAATCTAATGTTTTCAATTCAGGCTGCCTACGCCGCGCCTCTTATTTTGTTGGCACATAACCGTCAAGAGTTGCGCGATCGTGAGCAAGCAGAAATTGATCGCAATGTTGCGATTCGCACCCAAAACGATGCGGAGTTTCTGGCTCGCGAGATTGCAAGTGTGCAGTTGGTGTTGTCAAATGTCGTGACGTCCGATGAGTTGGCGCAACATATTGAGCGTCTCAACGATTTGATTTTAAAGTTAGCCGACAAAACTAACTAATCATTAGCGGCACTTCCCGCAACGGCCAATTAGGTCTAATCGGTGTTGATCAAGTTGAAACCCTGAGCTTTTTGCAATTTTTGCAAGAGTTGAGTCGAGACTTGACTCAAGAGATTCTGGTATTCGCACATCGCGAATATCGCCGCACTTTGAACAGACAAGATGGTGGTGGTGACCAAGAATATCGTCGTTAAGTTCATAACGCGCCACGTCATCGGTGCTGAAAATTCGTTGCACCACGCCGACATCTTCAAGCACGACAAGATTGCGATACAGAGAACTTTGTGCCAAAACTTTTTTTGTATTGCTCGAGCGTTGCAACATCTGTTGAATCATCAATGGACGATCAGAAGCCGACAAAACTGTGACGATCAGTCGACGCTGTGATGTATAGCGTTGGTCGTGTTTGATAAACCTGCGCATTACTTCACTATGCACATCATGGCGTACATCACTATGTAAATCACTATGTAAATCACTGCGTACATCGCGGTGCGCGTTGCTGTGCTCGTCACGGTGCCTGCTGTTCGACCGCTTATTTGCCACAGACACATTCAGCAATATATCTAAGAATGAGTGAGAATATAAATGGTGAATCGAATTATTGAGTCTAAAGTTTGACTAGGCCCTAACGAACGAATGCAAGTTGATACCCGCACCACAAATTTGTGAAACCAGCCACGAATTCGGCATTGACTTATCCCCAAGAACATGAGCACCAGGCTTGTCAATTTTATTTGTGACAATCGCGTGGGCAGTGCTAGCCGCAACAACTCCGGCAACTTGACCAACTCGCTCCGCAACGGCAATCACATCAACCAAGCGTGCACCACTTTTCATTCCACGCACTTCGACACGAAGACCGCCCATTCCACCTTCGGCTTGTGGCGGGATCATCATCGGAACTCTAGAAAAAACTCGATCACGACGTGTTGCGGTAACCCGTCCAGTTACACGCTCAAGTTCTGGAAAAGCACGTTTAATTAAAAGTGGATCAGGTAATTCGCCGCGGTAACAGTCATATGCACCAACTGGTTCTGGAAACCAACACAGTTCTCGTCCGCTTCCCGCTGGACGACGCAACCACTCGCCATCATGCCAACCGATTGATTGCCCAGATAGCGCTCGGTGATGTTGTCTCGCACATGCGGGGCCACCGGTGCCGTGAAGCGCAACATGAACTTCGTCAATTGAGTCAAAAGACTCTGCAAGATGTCGCACCAATAAGCCCGACATACCCGGTGACGACGCAGCACCGACAATTAATGTTGCTTTATTTTCGATAGCAAGTTGTGAAAGTGTTAACAAATTCAAACAGTCAGCAATATCGTCGCTTGTTGAAACAACACTTACACTTGCATCAAGTAACTCTTTAGCGATTGAAAAATGTGGTGACGGTCCGCAAAGTACGACAACTTTTGCTGACTTCATCGCGTTTCGATCAACAACACTAATTTGATATTCTCCGCCACTCAACCGACCGGCTAGGCGTTGGGCAATTATCTGCTCAGTGTCATAAACACAAATTTGCTGATGCGAGAATAATCGCAATGTCTCGGCCACTCGAGAGCCAACTACGCCAGCACCACCGATGCCAATCATCTAATTAACCGTTGATTTTCAGTTTTGCTTTGGATCAGTAACTTTGCGCCAGCCACCTTGTTTAATCGCTCCAACACCTTTGCCTTTGAAGCGAATCACACCAGCAACTGCACTAGCCACACTGACAGCAAGTAAAACGCGTCTAATAAATTTCACTGCCACCTCCTAGTCCTTAATTAGTTTAGTTGGATGATTTACTTTACAAACTAGACGATTCAAGCACCTGCTTGTATACCGCAATTGTTTGCTTATTAATAGTCGCTGATGAAAACTCATTCTCTGCGCGCTTGCGACCCTCTGCGGCCATTTTCAGTCGTAATTGATCATCGTCAAGCAAACGAATTAACGCTGCGGTCAATGCTCCGACATTTTTCGGCTGAACTAGTAGACCATTTCTTCCGTCTTCTACGGCTTCTCGACAACCTGGGACATTTGTTGCAACGACTGCACGCTGCGTGGCGCCCGCTTCAACGAATACTTTGCCGAAACCTTCTCTGTACGACGGTAAACAAACTATGTGACATTGCTTCAAAATCTCGGCCACATCGTTTCGATAACCGAGCCATTTAATTACGCCTGTTGTGGCCCAATCTTGTAATTGTTGAGACGTTAATGATGCTGGATTACCAAGATCAACATCTCCAACCAACCAAAACTCAATATTTGGATGTGTCTTTCTGATCTGATTGGCACTTTCAACAAACTCAAAAACGCCTTTATCGATAAGCATTCGTGCGACAAGTACAACAACTTTGTTTCCTTCGGGTTCAGGTGATGCTTTAAAGATTTCTAAATTGACGCCGGTACCCCGAATTAAAACAATTTGATTTCGATTCAGAAATTCTCCTTCTACGAGACTTGCTAGGTCATCTGAGTTCTCAATGATTGTGGTCGCGTGACGCCGACCCAATAAAGTTCCAAGCATCATTCGTACTGCTGGACGCAATAGTCGGGCGCGTAGATCATTGGACGCAAACAAATAACCCATTCCAACTGGTGCATTTATTATTTTTGCCGCTGGATAAAAAAAGCTAGCGAGTGAACCCAAAACAATTGGCTTAATCGCAATTAGATGCACGATATTAGGTTTGAAATCACGAAAAACTTTGCCGAGTTTCCAAATTGACCAGAGTGCACTAAACGGGTTTGTGCCGCTTCGAGAAATATTATGAGGTATTACGCGCAAACCTTCGCGCTCAATTATCTCTCTGTGTGTCGTGCACCGAACGTGCACCGCAACTTCGAACCCCGCTTGGCGCGCAGCAACCGCCCGATCAAGAAATAATGCTGCGAATGCCCAGTCTTCAGTAAATATGAACAGAACTCTCTTTTTTTGTTCTGAATCAGACATTAATCACCTCAACTTGAGCGCAACAGACATGCGATAATTACGAAATTCGCCGCTGGATAAGCCTACTTGCGAGTGGCCTAAACCAAGATGGCGATGAAATTTCCCATTCTCCTTGATACTCAATCGGTGTGGCACCGGTTCCATTTTTAAAATCATAAACGCCTTTATTTTTTTCTGGATCAATCCCACTTAGGTCAATTTGTTGCACCCCTGCCTCAAAACATTTCTGAGCGAGATGCCAAAAAACTGCGTACGAAGCATAAGTTTTTCTGCCCGCTGGTGTCGTCAGAGCAATAAAATCCCATGCAAGGTTTTCAAAAATTAACGCCCCGCGAATTGCTAATGGATCGCCGTTGAGGTCATCAAGTCGAATTAACAGAAGTTGACTGCCGAAGACCGAAATTACGCTCTGTAAATCTGAAACAGATCGTTGTAACGAAAGACCTACGATCTTCTTGTACTCATCCATGAGTTCGTATGCACTTGAAATCTCCTGCGGGTTCGGATTCTCCCATACATAAGGTGCCCTAACATTTTTGGCCGAGCGTTTTAGGTTACGTTTCCAATTAGGGGAACACTTTTCAACCCGAGTTTGTTGATCAGTGTTGAGCAAATAAATCATGCTTAGTGCTGCGCCAATTACGTTTTTAGCTTTCTTCCACTTACGGAGATTTAATTTCGCCTCTAATTCATTTGTCGCTTGCAGTGTTATCGATGCGCGGAGATAAATCACTGAGGCGCCCAAGTGTTGTTTTATCGCCTGCACAAAGCTTTTACCAATTGTTCCTAGGTCACCCAACGGCCCGCCTGGTATCCAAACAACAAAAGACCTAAACGGCCCTGAACGAACTAAACACTGGGCAATAGTCGTCGTTAGTTCATTTGACGTATAAATAAACCGGAATGTCTGCCAACCAGCATTTGATTTGTGAACAGCCCATTGCGCAGATTGGTAGACATTTCGACCTCCGAGGCTGGCGACTTTTATATTCCACTCGGCATTAGTTCCCGTCCAAAAAGACCAAACACCCTCACTGACGGAATTCTTCATAAGAAATTTACCAGCCATAAATTCGAATAGTGATCTGGGGCATCTGCTAAAACTGCTTCAGGCAAATCTGGCCAGCGAATTACTTCTACACCAAAACCATTGACTATTCGCTGAACATCTTTTGCTGTTTCGGAGTCGCCAAAAAAAGGAAATCCGTACGGTGTGCAATTCTCAGGTAGACGACCATGAACCGGGGTGATCTTTGATTTATCGAGAGCCGAACTAACACGGCTATAAAGTTCGGTTCTTCGTTTTGCTTCATCTTGTTCGTCTAATTCTTGTATTTTTTTCATAGATGAATGACGCGGGCCGACTGGTACTACAACATCAGTTTCAGCAAGCGTTGTCGATGTTGTAATAAATTCACCTGTTGATAAAAATCTACGCAGACGCACAATTGCTCTCACCCAACGCAGTATTGGCAATCTAGTTAGGCGTTCAGCTTTTGAAAATTTATTTTGAAGAAAGTATCTTGCGCCTAATGGCTCATCGCTAAGCGGAAGTTGAGTTGGTATCACCTCTGAGAGTTGTGTATCACTTACGTGCAATCTCGCTCCATCGGGGATTCGAATCGTTTTTCTTATACTCGTGATGCCTAGTGGTGCCCGATTACCAAGTAAAACCCCATCAATGTTTGCACTTAAATAACCGTGAGCATTATCTTCGATTAGTTTTACAGAAAATTTATTACAGTAATCAAAAAATGGTTCCAAGTCTTGTGGAAATCCAAAATAATTCACCGCGATAACTGCCTTAATCAGTGAAGCGTGCGGCAACGAAACGGGTGCAAGAGACTTATTGACTTGATAGAAAACCGGCTTTGCTCCAACTGTGTGAATCGATGAGAGAACATCTTTGCAAATTAATGCAGGTACAAGAACTTCGTCACCTGGCAATACATTGGCTAATCCCAATGCTTCAACGAGTGCCTGTCGTCCATAGGCGTAATAGCGGTAGGTGGCGTTTGATTGTCTCAAACGAGGTCGTTTCGACGATCTTGAAGTTTTTGGATGTTTAGCGAACCGTAATGCATGGTCTCTATAACACTTACTTTATCGGTGGGCGTGGCTCAAAGAGGTTTAGATATTTGTTTCACCAATGCTGTTAATAAAGTGAATTTGTTACGTGTTTGGTTTTTGATATTTTTTGTTAATAAACAAAACCGGGCTTCTAATAATTTGAAGCGGGTTCTATCCAAGTAAATCTAGTGATGCTGAACTATCTATATTGTGGGGCTAACAAGAATCGAACTTGTGACCTCATCCTTATCAGGGATGCGCTCTAACCAACTGAGCTATAGCCCCGATGTAATACGAGGACTTGCAAGGCTACTGCTGAGTTGCACCAGCCTCAACTACAGGATCATTGCTGGCTCGCACTTCTTCTTCAAGCACAGTAACCCGAATTCCTCCCACGAGGTCGGTAATCAGATTAAAAATAGTCGCAATCAACACCCATAACCCTGTAAACAAAATAACCATAAACAGCCCAAAAATACTCAGGTTTTTGAAAAGTGCTCCACCGTCAAACGAGAACGTTTCCCAACCAAATGACTCCATGAAGTTTTCAAGATTTTCAATCGTGCCAGTTGAATTAGCAACATTCCATAACAGAACCAGCGAAATCAAAACCACAAAATATAAGACAAGGTGAAAAACCAGACCAACTTTAAATACCGACCATGGGTCAATATCTCGAATAACACGCGACACGCGCCTTACTCGGGGTCTACTTTTCGGAGTAACCTTCGATAACGTCACCTTTGCAGTGTAGACAGACGGCTATCACTACTCGCCACGGCAAAAGCATCACGATAGACGCCACGAAACTGCACAACGACTTGACATTGGAGAGTCGTTGTAATTACAGAAACCAATTCGGCTTTGTTTTTGATAACTGTTTGCTCAATTGTATCTTGCCCATGGATTATGCATGAGAGTGCGCCAGCATCAGCAGCGGTTTGCGCACGTTGTGAACTAATAATTATATTTAATGAGTTACCCAAACCGGCAACTGTGAGAAATGTTGCACTTACGGCAACCATAATAAATAACACAGCAGAGCCATTCTCATTGTTTTTGAAACTATTTTTAAAAAAAATAATTAAACTTCGTCAGTAGCCAAGATTGGTGCTACCGAAGCAACAACTTGCCCTTCACCAAGACTCATCACCCGCACACCAGTTGCGGCACGACCTTGGATCGAAATGTCCTTAACTGGCGTTCTAATAGTTGTGCCCGCAGAAGATACAGCAACTATCTCATCATCTTCACCAACCATAAATGCCGCTACCACGTGACCTTTTTTGCCAGTGAGTTTGATGCCGATCATTCCTAAACCACCTCTGCCTTTGCGCATGAAATTATTTAGAGGAGTTCGCTTGCCATAACCAGACTCAGTCATAATCAGCAATGAAGATCCTGTTTTGGCGATGTCCATTGACACGACTTCGTCGCTTGCACGAAGCCGCATGCCGCGCACTCCGGCAGCTGACCTGCCCATTGGTCGAACTTGTTTTTCTGAGAATCGAATCGTTAAACCATCTCGGCTAATAATAAACACATCGTGAGTCCCGTGTGTTTCAATAACGCGGATCAACTCATCTTTTGGTCGCAGTTTGACGGCAATCAAACCATCTCGACGAGACGAATCGTATTCATCAAAAGCTGTTTTTTTAACTTGACCTTGTTTTGTAACAAAGAATAAAAACCGCTTACCAGGAAACTCGCGCGTATCAATAATTGCTTGAATCGTTTCGCCTGACTTCAATGGCAAGAGGTTAACAATCGGAATACCTTTGGCAGTGCGTTCACGCTCAGGAATATCTAATGATCGAAGGCGATATACCCGACCACGGTTTGAGAAAAATAATAGATACGAGTGCGTCGTCGTGAAAATAACATTTCGCACAATGTCAGCATCTTTCATCTTTGCGCCACTAACACCACGACCGCCACGGCTTTGTGACCTAAATGAATCTGCCGAAACTGACTTAATATATTGCGCTTGCGTCATGACGATTACAAGTTCTTTGTCATCAACGAGATCTTCAATGCTCATCTCACCAACATCGGCAGTAATTTTGCAAACTCGATCTGTGGCGAACGTTTCACGCACGGCACTGAGTTCTTGTGAAATTACTGCTCGCAGTTTTTTGTCGTCTGCGAGTATTGCTTTAAGTTCTTTAATCCGTGCTTGAACATCTTTTTGCTCTGTTTCAAGATCAATTCGCGACAAACGTGTAAGTTGTCGCAGTTGCATATCTAAAATATCGATGGCTTGGCGTTCGCTAAATCCAAACTGTTTACCCATCAAGGCTGCCTTAGCAGAGTTGCCATCTTCGCTTCCACGAATAACTTTGATCACTTCATCGATGACATTAAGAGCCTTAAGTCGGCCTTCAAGAATATGTCCACGATCTTGTGCTTTCGTCAGACGATAATTACTGCGTCTTGTGATCACATCTATTTGATGACGAACATAACCCTGCAGCGCATCACGAAGGTTTATAACTCGTGGAACTCCATCAACTAGCGCAACCATGTTCACTGGGAAACTTGTTTGTAAGGTTGTTAACTTAAACAAATTATTCATCACTACGTTTGAATTGGCGTCACGTTTAAGGGTGATGATTAAATTTGTTTCGCCACCCGAAGAGTTGTCGTTAACATCGGCGATGCCATCTAGAACTCCACCATCAACAAGTTCTTGAATTCGCGCAGCAATTGCTGAGCAACTCGCCTGATATGGCAATTCGGTCACCACAATTCTCATCTGATTGCGTTGACCCTCTTCGATTGCAACTTTTGCGCGCATCTTGATGCTTCCGCGACCGGTTTTATAGGCGTCGTTGATCCCGGTGCGACCGAGAATCAAACCGCCTGTTGGAAAGTCAGGTCCTTTTACAAATTTCATCAAGTCAGCAATCGACGCATCGGGATGATTAATTAAGTACAGCGTTGCATCAACAACTTCGCCCAAATTGTGAGGAGGAATACTCGTTGCCATACCAACCGCAATGCCTTGTGAACCATTGACAAGTAAGTTTGGAAACCGTGCAGGTAGCACCGATGGCTCTTCAGATGTGCCGTCGTAGTTTGCAATTAAATCAACTGTGTCTTCGTCAATATCGGCAAGTAACTGCATTGCAAGTGGGTGCAACCGCGACTCGGTGTAACGACTCGCAGCAGGCCCAAAGTCTGGTGAACCATAGTTGCCGTGAAAATCAATCAATGGGTGCCGCAACGAAAATGGTTGGGCCATACGGACAAGAGCGTCATAGATCGCACCGTCACCGTGCGGGTGATATCTCGCCATCGTGTCACCAGTTACGCGAGCACACTTAACGAACGGTCGATCTGGGCGGAAACCTTGTTGATGCATATCCCAGATGATTCGGCGGTGAACAGGTTTTAAACCGTCACGCACATCGGGCAAAGCACGAGACATAATAACTGACATTGCGTAATCAAGAAAAGAACGCTCCATCTCGTCTTGTAACTGAACCGGCTGAACACTCACACCCGGTGCGAGCGGTAATTGAGCAACACCAACATTTTTTGTATTTGGCTTTGGGATCGACTTCTTGGCGAGTTTCTTCGCTGGCTTAGCGGCGCTTTTATTAGTGCCTTTACTAGTTTTTTTACTAGTCGAATTTTTTTTAGATTTTTTTGCTGCCATAGTTTTGTTGTCCTGATTAAAAGTAGGTTTAAAAAGCTTGTTTCATGTGTTGTTTAGAAGTCGAGGTTTCTTACATCGCGCGCGTTTTTTTGGATAAATGCTTTGCGGCTTTCAACGTCATCGCCCATTAATACACTCATCACATTTTCGGCTTCCGCAGCTTCTTCAACATTGACCTGTAGCAAAGTTCTAGTTCCGGCATCCATTGTGGTGCTACGAAGTTCTTGCCAATCCATTTCACCTAGACCTTTTAGGCGTTGAAACTCTTTCTTATGGTTGGGGTTTGCAGTTAAAAACTTTTCTTTTGCTGATTCGTCTTTAAGGTATTTCTTCTCTTTTCCAACTTCGGTTGAAAATAAAGGTGGTTGAGCGATATAAATGAATCCACTTTCAACCATCGGTCGCATTTGACGATAGAAAAATGTCAGAAGCAATGTTCGAATATGGCTACCGTCGACATCTGCGTCAGCCAGAATAATCACTTTGTGATATCGCGCTTTGTCAGCGACGAATTCGTCGTTACCGACTCCACCGCCGATTGCAGTGATCAAAGCTTGTACTTCGGTATTCTTTAACATTTTGTCTAAACGTGCACGCTCTACATTTAAAATCTTTCCACGGATGGGCAAAATCGCTTGCTTCTGCGGGTCACGCGCATCTACGGCGGTGCCACCAGCGGAGTCACCCTCAACAATAAATAATTCGCTTTCGGCCGGATTCGAACTTTGACAATCTTTGAGTTTGTCCGGCATTCCTGCACCCGACAAAGCGGTTTTTCGACGAACGGCGTTTCGCGCATTCTTTGCTGCAATTCGCGCCTGTGCAGCCGCTACTGCTTTTTTGATAATTCGGTTTGCTTCAGTTGGATTCTCAAGTAACCATTCTTCAAGTTTTGTATTCGTTTCTTTTTGAACAAACGATCGAATTGATACGTTGCCAAGTTTCGCCTTTGTTTGGCCTTCAAACTGTGGTTCACGCAATTTAACGGCGATGATTGCGGTGAGACCTTCGCGAATATCTTCACCGAGTAAGTTTTCGTCTTTTTCTTTTAATCCACCTGATGACCGTGCGTACTTGTTTAACACCGAAGTTAAAGCTGTTTTGAAACCTTCGACATGCATACCGCCCTCAACTGTTGAGATGCCGTTGGCGTATCCAAAAATACCTTCGTAGTAACCGGTGTTCCATTGAAGGGCGATCTCTAATGTCTGATCAGCTTCGCTTGCTTCGTAATGTGCGACTTTATTAAAAAGTGATTCGCGCGCAATATTCAAATGCTTGACGAAATCGACAATGCCGCCTTTGTATTGATAGATGACATTGTCTTTTTTATCTTTGCGTTTGTCTTCGAAGATCACTTCTAGGTTGCGATTTAGAAATGCAATCGTCTGCAATCGTTCGAGCACAGTACGCGCCACGAATTCGACACCTTCCGACGCAAAAATTATTGGGTCTGGCCAAAAACTAATTGTTGTTCCAGTTTTTGCTTTCGAAGTCGAGGCTCCAACTTTTTGAATTTTGGTTTTTGGGTTTCCACCGTCAATGAATTCTTGTTTATATTTTGCTCCATCACGATCAATTTCCGCAATAAGTCGCCTAGAAAGCGCGTTGACAACGCTTACACCCACACCGTGTAATCCACCGGAGACTTTGTAACCTTCACCACCGAACTTGCCGCCTGCGTGCAATACCGTGAGCACCACTTCGAGGGCACTTTTACCTTTGTGTGGACCGGATGGATAAGGGTCAACAGGGATACCACGACCATTGTCATGTACAGAGCACGAACCGTCTTCGTTAATTGTCACCGTGATGGTTGTGCAATACCCAGCCATTGCTTCGTCAACAGAGTTGTCGACTACTTCCCAAATTAAGTGATGCAAACCAGTCAAACCAGTTGACCCGATATACATTCCGGGACGTTTACGAACCGGGTCTAATCCTTCGAGAACTTGAATGTCTTTAGCACCGTAAGAGGCTGGCGTAATTTTTGCTGAACCGATTTTTTTTGCGGGTTTAGCTTTGGTTACTGCCATTTTTGATATACCTTTTCGGATGTTTTGGGTTGATATTTAGATGAAAAATCACTAAACAAGCCTTCTTATTCTACTATCTAGTTGTTCGCGCGCCCTGACTTAACTCTGATGTCTATCCCACTAATTGTTGTGCCGGTGTGATGGCTCAAAGTTGTGCAAATATCTCGCTCAAGAAACTTCATGTGAGTTGACCATGCTGGGTCGTCGACTTCAATTAGCAGACGACCGCGGTCAAGTTTTATCGGTGACACATGTTGTGCCACTTGCTCGCCTACAAGTTCTTTCCATAATCCGAAAACCCCTGAAACTGTGTCAATATTTGGTGAACCAAGTCTTTGAAGCAACCGATTTACTTCTTCGCCCAACGATGTGCTGTGACTTTCGTCTTGAAAATCATCATGACCACTCATAATGATTCAAGAATAGTTCCAGCTTGAATTCTCACACTTCTACCTATGTGTGAACCGAGTGGTAATTCGGCTGCTGTTGTAATCAAAACTTGACCAACCGGAAAATGGTTTAGCAACGCTCGCGCTCGATCTGGGTCAAGTTCTGAAAGCACATCATCTAAAACAAGAATCGGTATCTCGCCAACAGTTTTGCTGATAAACCGGTGTAACGCGAGTCGCAATGCCAGTGCCAAAGTTCGTTGTTCACCTTGTGATGCGTGGGTTCTTGCCGCCAGACCATTAACCGCTAATTCGATGTCGTCTCGGTGTGGACCAACCGTAGTCACTACACGACGGAGATCTTCGCCACGCGACTGTTGTAGTGCAGTTCCTAAGCCTTCCTCTAACCATTTCGGCGAGTAGTCGACAATGATGTTGCTTGAGCGTTGAGCAAGTTCTTCGTAAGCGTGAGCAATAAACGGGGTTAGTTGGGTAACTAAATTCTTTCTGGCGTCGCCGAGTTGTGTTCCGACGCTAACAAGTTTCTCATCCCAGAGATCTAACATCGAATTAACTGCGTTGTTTGCTCGCCCACCAGATTGTTTGAGTACCGCGTTTCGTTGTCGTACAACTCGATCAACTTCAAGTCCCAAGGCATCATATTTAATGGCATATGCGACGAGACAATCATCCATAAAGTCTCGACGAAGATGCGGGCCACCTTTAACTAAATCTAAATCGTCGGGCGAGAACACCGTGGTACGAACCATGCCGAGAAGATCGCGTGTCTTGGGAAGTTTTACTCCGTTAACTAAAACTTGGTTGCGCCCTTGTGTCGTTAACTTTGCTTCTACTAAAATTTCTCGATTGTCGTCGTGACGCACCTGCGCGCGAACAAAAGCTGTGTGCGTTGAAGTGCGAATCATTGCCTCAGTTGGTACACCGCGAAAACTCTTCATGGTGGATAGATATCCAAGTGCTTCGGTGAGGTTAGTTTTGCCCTGACCGTTAGAGCCGATTATTGCTGTTACCCCAGTATCAAAATCAGCCTTCGCGTTCGTGTAGTTACGAAAGTCGCTGAGCTCAATATGTTGAAGAATCACCTCGGGTTGACGCTCGTCAAGTTTCTGTTGCAGTCTTGGTTAAAAAACGAACTGTGTCGAATTAGGTCGTTAATCGCTGTGGCATTACAAGATATAAATAATTCTTGTCACCGACGCCACGCAAAACTGCGGGTTTAACTGGATCTGTTGACTCGATTGTTATTTCGTCGCCGCTAATTGCATCAATTCCGTCTAAAAGATACTGTGAATTGAAGCCAACAGTAATCTCGCTGCCTTCGAGTTTCGCTTCTAATTCTTCAACTCCTTGACCAAGGTCTTGAGTAACTACTGACAGCCGAATTGAATCTTTTAACATTTCAAGACGCACAGGGGTTGTCTCTCGTGCAAGAATTCGCAACCGTCGAACAGCTTCTAAAAACGGTTCTCTCGCCGTGGTTGCCTTATTTGGATAACTGGCCGAAATTAATTGCTTGTACTTCGGAAATTCAACATTAAGAAGTGTTGTGGTCAGGGTCGCATTTCCAACTTCGAAGGTTGCTCTGTTTTCGCCAAGCGCCATTGTCAATGTTTCGGCTTCACCGATCAGTCGTTTAAGTTCATCCAACGCCCGCCCGGGCACAACTATTTCTGCTCCGTGGCCAAGCATCGTTGCGCCTGGCAACTCACGCACTGCTAGGCGATATGAATCTGTCGCAACTAAACAAACTGAGTCTGGTTCGGCGACCATAAGCACACCAGTTAGAGCCAAACGTTGCATATCACTCGATGCTGCACGAACGACCTGGTTGAGTGACTCGGCGAAAACTTTTGCACTAATCGTCACGGACTGTGTTCCAGCGGTAACAATATTTGGAAAATCAGAGGCAGCAAATAAATGTATTTTAAATTCTGAAGAGCCAGCCGAAACAGTAATTTCGTCTTCTTGCGCCTCAATAGTGACTTTTTCTTCTGGCATAGCGCGAACAATGTCACTGATTAATTTTGCACTTACAACGGCGACTCCATCTTGAAGCCCCGCCACAGCCAACGCAAAACGCACACTGAGGTCGTTGTCAGTAGAAGTTAAAATAAGTACATCACTTTTAACCTCAAAATGCACACCTGATAAAGCTGGCATTGCGTTATTTCGATTTGAAGCAACACGAGCGCCGCCACTCAGTGCCTCTGATAGCAATTCTCTTTCGACCCTAAATTTCATGGCTTTATCCTCACTTGATGATGTGTGCGAGTTTGTACAGAGTTGCCGACTATTGAATGTGGAAATCCGTATATATAAGTAATAACAGTAATAAGCCCTGTGGATTGTGGATTAACCATCTCATATCCAGCGTAGATGGGGTTTACCCATGTGGAAAGACAATCAGTCGTTGGCACATCTTGCAACTTTGTAGTTTGGCGACTAGTTGATAACCACCTGTTTTCCGCAGGTAAACCCCTTGATTTCCACAGGGTTGTACACAGGGCACTCATGATGTCTTAAACTTCGTAATTAATTCAGTCACTTGTTCGTAAACTTGCTTTTTTTCCTTAATTACACGGTTGGTCTTTTCCACAGCATGAATCACAGTCGTGTGATCTCGTCCACCAAACAAGCGCGCTATCGCTGGGTAACTAAGATCGGTTAACTCCCGAACCACATACATGGCAGTTTGGCGAGCGGTAACCAGTGGTCGCTGTCGACTTTTGCCCTTAATATCCTCAACACTAAAACCAACAAAATCGGCGATCTCATTGAGTAGTTGTTCGTTAGTCCGTGTCTTAACAGCATTTTTTGTCAGCAACTCTGTCAACAAGTTTTTAGCGAGATCAACATCAACGGTTATCCGATTAAGACTTCCGTAGGCCGTCACGCGAATGAGTGCGCCTTCTAGTTCACGAATATTTGAGGTCACATTACTGGCTATAAATTCAAGAACATCGCTCGCAATATCTGTGCCGTCGCGTTCTGCTTTGTTTCGCAAAATCGCTAGTCGGGTCTCCATGTCTGGCGGCTGAACATCGGTGATTAATCCCCACCTAAAACGGCCGCGCAAACGATCTTCCAAAGTTGGGATGGCATCTGGAACACGATCCGATGAAATAATTATTTGTTTATTAGCACCGTGTAGAGAATTAAAAGTATGGAAAAACTCTTCTTGAAGTCCTTCTTTGCCTTGCATAAATTGAATGTCGTCGATTAGTAACACATCAACTTCGCGATACCTTTTTTTGAAAGCAGTCATCGTGTTGTTACGAATTCCGTCGACGTATTCATTTAAGAAAGTTTCAGTTGAGATATAACGAACCTCGAGATCCGGGTAATGTTCGTGCACGTAGTAGCCAATTGCGTGCAATAAATGCGTCTTACCAAGACCAGCCGAACCATAAATAAATAAAGGGTTATATGAGCGCCCTGGGGTTTCGGCAACACGCATAGCCGCAGCCAACGAAAACTGGTTTGACGCACCTTTGACAAAAGTTTCAAATGTGTATCGCGGATTGAGTCCAATTACGACACCTTTATCAGCCCGAACTTTTTGCTTTACTGCTTGATTTCTAGATTCCGACTTTCGTTCAACAACAATCGGCTCGGAAAGTGAAACTGGTTTTTCTATTGTGAGTTGCTCTAGAACATCAACAGCAGTTGCGGTTTGAATATCAACTAGCAGTTGGCGATCGGCAGCCCCGATTTCGTCTAGAGCATCTCGCACGAGCGACATGTAGCGAGTCAAAATTCGATCTCTAACAAACGAGTTCGGCACTCTTAAACGCAAACTCATTTTGTCGTCGGCAACCGCAATCGCATCGTTGAAAGTTGAGAACCACACAGCTTCAGAAACTTGCGAGCGTAAAACTTGGGCTGTTGCCTTCCAAATTGTTTCATGTTCTTGGGTTGAGTCGATTGTTTCATTGGTCATTTCATTTTCCTTCGTCATTTGCGATAATTAACCTTGTTAAATCAATACCAAATTTTTAAATCAGCAAAAGCCAGCAAGGCCGTAAAGACATTGTGGATAGATCTTTAAAAAACTAATCGGGACGCAGAAATTAGCAGGTTTTCCACAGGGAGAGAAATGCTGAGGATTTTAGTTATGGCGTTGCCCTCTGATACTTCTACCCCTAGCCTGAGAAATACAAATTTTTCTTGACGTCAGGAGCCGTGCGTGAAACGCACCTTTCAACCAAACAATCGCCGTAGGTCCCGCAAACACGGGTTCCGTCACCGTATGAGCACTCGAGCCGGCCGGGCCGTGCTTAAATCTCGTCGGGCAAAGGGCCGCTACCGGCTCTCTGCTTGATCAGTCGCATAAAAACGCGACAGACTTTTCAACAACTTCAGCAAAACGGAACATATGTTCGCTCAGGGTCTCTTTGGTGCAGTATGATCATTGACGAAACTTTGGCTCAACCAGCGATTGCGTACGCATTGGGTCGTCAAGTGGGCGGGGCGGTTGAACGCAACCTATTGCGACGACGATTGCGCGAAATTCTTAGAACAAAACCAATCATGCCAGGCTGGTATTTAATCGGTGCCTATTCAGGCGCCAAAAAGCTCAAATTTACAGATTTAGGCCAAAATGTTGATAATTTGCTTGCAAAAGGCGCTCAAAAAGTCTCAATAACCATCAAAACAAGCTAATTATGCGTACTTTTCTTCTCAAATCCATTAATTTTTATCAAAAGGCTTTTTTCTACCGTTTGTCGCCTTGTCGGTTTTACCCAAGTTGCTCAAATTACGCCAGAGAAGCAATTGAGACTTTTGGCTCTTTTAAGGGAGGGTTTTTGACTTTACGTCGCTTAGCTCGTTGTCGGCCTTTTGGGCCAAGCGGATATGACCCGGTGCCAGAGAAATGTTTTAATCATTCAAACTCAATGAAAGCGACTCACAAGCATGTTTGATATTTTTTTTAATGCCGCGGCTGGGCTCATCGCGTTTTTTTATAGTTTGATCCCCGATTACTCATTTGCAATTGCAATGGTTGCGGTTGCCGTGATGTTGTTGATCACTCCGTTAACACTTAAAAGCACTAAAGGCATGCTTGAGATGCAACGCCTTCAACCAGAAATGAAAAGGTTGCAACAACAATTTAAGGGTGATCGACAAAAATTAAATGAAGCGATGATGAAGCTTTATCAAGAGCACAAAGTTAACCCTCTCGCATCATGCCTACCTTTGCTCGCCCAAATGCCAGTTTTTATTATTATGTTTCGGGCAATTCGAGGCTTAACCTCTCGTGTAACCCCTGACAGTCCATTTGTTCCAAAACATCTTGATAAAACCTCGGCGATCTATAGGTCGCTTGTTGGTAAAACTGAAATGCTTTCGTTTGGTATCGATTTAGCCAAAACTCCAGTTCGAGCGATGCAAGATAATTTTGCTTCTGGGTTGATTTATGCGCTTTTAGTAGTGCTTTTAGCAGGTTTATATCTAGTTCAGCAAAGAATGATTGCATCACGAACCGTTAGCCCAACGATGTCGGCAAGTCAAGCAAAGTTGATGCAATATATGCCTGTTGCGTTTGCAGTTTTTCAGATTTGGCTGCCAACCGCGTTGATTGTTTACTACATGATGCAAGCAATTATTCGAATTATTCAACAGCAATACATCACTCAACGCTTTTACAAGAAAGATGACAGCCTCGGCAAGCAAGCGCAAGCTGCAAGTGCGACTGCTCGAGAAATGAAAAACTCTGCAGCTGATGACAAGAAAGTTAAGTCAAAAAAAGAGACAAATACGAGCGAGCCACAAACTTTTGTTAGTAAGCGTGTTACTCCGCCAAAGAACAGTTCTGTTGCGCCAACTCGACGCCGACCACAACCACCAGGAAAGAATCGCAGCAGTGTCGTGCAAAAGAAAAATAAACCAAATAATTAACTTTTAAATTTTAGAAAACAACCGAAAGGAAATTGAATCATGGAATGGGTAGAAACAACAGCAGAGACAGTTGACGACGCAAAAGCATTGGCACTTGATCGTTTAGGAATTGACGACGGAGATGCAGAATTCGAAGTCGTTGAAGAGCCAAAAGCAGGTCTTTTCGGTAGAACTCGTGGCGAAGCCAGAGTGCGAGCTCGTATTAAGCCAAACTCGGTTCGCGCCAAAGCCGACCGTCGCGATCGTCGAGGCAAGCCAACTACCGATCGATCAACTCGACCAAGCACTACACGTAACGAGCGAAGTGCTCGGCCTGAGCGTACAGATCGAAATGATCGTGGTCCACGTCCAGAACGAGGCACTCGATCGCCTCGCCCTGAGCGCTCAAATCGAACTGAAGCGCCACGAGAGCGCACACCTCGAGCAGAGCTACCACCGGTTGATCCGACCACTGTAAGTGATGTGGCAATTACATTTTTACAAGGACTCGTCACTGCGGCTGGCTTGAAAGGTTCAGTTTCGGCAAAGGTCGAAGGTGAAAATATTGACATCGATGTATTGGGTGACGATCTTAATTTCTTGGTTGGCACCAAGGGTGCGACATTGTTGGCTCTGCAAGATTTAACTCGTGTTGTCAGTCAGCGCCGTTTAGGCGACCACGAAACTCGACTTCGAGTTGATGTTGCTGGTTATCGTGAAAAACGCCGTGAAGCTTTAAGTCGATTTGCACTAAAAGTCGCTGCCGATGTTAAAACATCTGGACAAGCACGAGCATTAGAGCCAATGAACTCATCTGACCGCAAAATTGTTCATGATGCACTTGTTGAAAGTGAGGGTATTGTTACTCGTTCAGAAGGCACTGATCCGTTTAGGCGAGTTGTCGTGGCTCTGGCCTCAACTCTTGAATCTTCAGCTGAATTTGACGACGCCGACGACTTTGATGACTCGTCAGAATCATAAAACTATTTAAATTTGACGGTTTCAAGCAATTCTTTAATCGAGTCGGTTGTACTTACCGCAGGACTCGCAAAAAAGAACTGAATTTTGTTCAGTTTTATTGTGTAGTTTTTAGGTGTGGTTGAACCATCGTTAGGTAACTCGAACTTAGTTGATGAATCACGCCTTCGGGTCTTAGAAAGAATTCTACGAGAAGCCCAGCGAATTGGGGCTTTATCTAATGCCCCAGTTGCAGAGATTATTAGTCATGCCAAATGGTTCGCTAATGCTATGCCGCATACGGCACGTACCGCAGTTGATTTGGGAAGTGGTGCGGGTGTGCCAGGTTTGGTTGTTGCTCTTTTTTGTCCACAACTAAGTATTCAATTAGTTGATCGTCGAGTTGGACGAACTGATGTTTTAGTAAGAGCAGTTCATGCACTAAACCTTGTGAATCAAGTAACTGTTAGATGCTGTGAGATATCCGATATGACTAAAGATTCGTCTTGGGCTAAACATTTTGATGTCGCGATGAGTCGTGGTTTAGGTCCACCAATACAAACACTTAATTTGTCCAGAGACCTCGTCAAACCAGGTGGTGCGATCATAATTAGCGAGCCTCCACCAGGTATTGACTCTCGGTGGGATCAACAACAAGTACGAGCCTTGGGCTTAGAAGGACCATTAAGAATCGGAGCTGTGGCGATGTTTCACGTGAAACAATTTGGCTCTGACGAGGATGAATTTACAGCCTCTTGAAGATTGTTTCACGTGAAACATTACTGAGACTAAATTTCTGGCTATCCATAAGAGGCAAGCGTTGAGAGATTATGCTCTTAGATATGAGTAAAAAAGATCAACCTGAGAGCGTTACGGAACGCCGCCCGCTACCGCGAATAATTGCTTTTGCGAATCAAAAAGGTGGGGTCGGAAAAACTACTACTACGATCACCGTTGGCGCGGCCTTAGCCGAACTCGAATTTCGGGTTTTAATTATCGATCTCGACCCACAGGGCAACGCATCTACCGGTCTTGGAATCAACTCACGTGATTTAGAGTCAACAATTTATGATGTTCTTTTGCGCGACGAGAAATTAGAAAACTGTATTGAGCCGACATCCATCAAGAACTTATTTATTGCTCCGTCTAATCTTGATTTGGCAGGCGCCGATATTGAATTGGTTTCTGAAATGGGTCGCGAACAGCGGTTAAAAAAAGCAATTGAAGCGATAATTGATCAATACGATTATGTCTTATTGGATTGTCCCCCATCGTTAGGCTTATTAACAGTTAACGGCCTAACTGCAGCCAACGAAATATTTGTGCCAATTCAGTGTGAATATTTTGCACTCGAAGGACTTGGTCAATTATTACGAAGCGTTGATCGTGTTAGCCAGGTACTCAATCCAACCCTGCAGGTAAGTCATATTGCACTAGTAATGCACACCCACACGACTTTGGCTGATGATGTGGTGCGAGAAGTTCGCGAACATTTTGGGGATAAAGTTTGCACCGCAGTCGTACCAAGGTCTGTTCGTGTCGCTGAAGCACCATCGCATGGACAACCAATTACGACGTTTGATCCAACCTCGGCAGCAGCAAAAGCATACCGAGAAATTGCAAAGGAGATTAGTGGTGGTACGTCCCAAAGGGCTCGGTAAAGGAATTGAATCACTAATTCCTAGTCGAACAACCGAAAGAACAGTTGGTGAAGATGGTGGAGCACAAGTTAATGGCATGGGTCTGCGAAATATTGATGTTAAAACTATTACTCCAAACACAAACCAGCCACGTTCTTATTTTAATGAAGATTCGTTAGACGAATTATCGGCATCGATCAAAGCAGTAGGTGTACTTCAACCAATTCTTGTCAGGCCATTAAAACAAGTCGATACAAGAACTGGCATTGCCTTTGAATTGATCGCTGGTGAACGACGTTGGCGAGCAGCGCAGAAGGCTGGTTTAGTATTAATTCCTGCTTTGGTTCGTGAAACAGATGATGTTTCTTCTGTAGAACAAGCATTAATTGAAAACTTGCATCGGCAAGACTTGACCCCACTTGAAGAGGCCGCTGCATATCAGCAACTATTAGATGATTTTTCGATGACCCACGAGCAAGTAGGAGAGCGGGTCGGTAAAACGCGTACAGTAATTACCAATTCATTGCGGTTACTCGGACTTCCACCATCCGTTCAGCAATTACTTGCTGCCGGCAGACTTTCAGGTGGCCACGCCAGGGCACTGCTTGGTGTTCAAGACAAAACCAATCAAGAAAAACTGGCGCAGCAGTGTGCCGATGAAGGTTGGACTGTTCGAGCAACCGAAGATGCCGTGCGAGCCACAACTGGTCGCCCAAGCAAAACTGATACATCAAATAATGAAAATAAGCTGACTAAAAAATCGGTATCTACCACAACGCTTCCTGTTCCTGGCTTAGTTGAATTACAAAGGTTGCTCGGCGAACATCTGTCAACGAAAGTCTCAATTGTCGCAACTGCTGGTCGTGGGCGGATGACTGTTGAGTTTGCTGATCTTAACGATCTCGAGCGAATTTATCGAGCAATGACCGATGGTGTCCTAAGTAGCGAATAACCCACATAATTCATGCGAATCAGGTAAATATTTCTAACTCTCAGGTAAACCTTACAAATAAACCTTGATTAAGACTTTGCACAGAAGGTGCATAACCTGTGGAAAACTATCAACATAAACTAGTTTCTCGTCTTCAAACTACGATGAAGTAGTTTTAACCCATATGGCCATTGATTTCGCGAGATTATCTGCAATTACAGCACTATGGGGATAAATAACACGTAAAGGTCCTAATCCGCAAAGAACTGCAGGCATTGTAGTTTCACGTAAAACCTGCAAACGCATGCCAGCAACTGTTGGCGAAAACCATGGCGCCGAGCGCTCGATTGCTTCGGCGGCCAAAGTAGCAAAAATATGACCGGTAACTGAGTGAAAACCATTGGTGTGATAATAAGCGATATCAAAACTAGAGGTTTCGCGAGTTTCTATGCCGATATACAGGTTGGCTGCAAAATCATTGGCAAGTTGCGCATGTCGGTGAGGATCATCATCGTGAATAACCGCGACGTTTGTATGTTGGGCCCGCAATCGGTCGCACAACTCATGAGTCAGGTTGTCGAGCCCGCCGAATTGACCGATTACGACCCGAAACTCTGCAAGATCATCGTTATATTTTGGTGCCGTGTGGCGTTCTCGAACGACCCCCACACCAGGACCATTGCCACTATGCCGACTTGCTCGACGCAGTGCTTGAAGTGTCATTGGTCCACAAATGCCATCGATAACTAAGCCGTAGTTGCTCTGAAAATCTCTAAGCGAAGCCGACGTCTTTTTGCCCAAATAGCCATCTACGCGACCACAATCAAAACCCGTGTGCGCCAACAATTCTTGCAGCTCTGCCACATCATCGCCTCGTTGTAAAGGCGAAGACAAATAATTCAATCGGTCGCCTAAATGAAAAGATGACTCAATAAGTGTCAACCAAGTGGCCTTATCGCAAACCCCAGAGACAAGCAGACCACGCCACCGTTGTAATTCTTCGACTGCCAACTTTGTCAGTTCGCAGAATGATCCGGCTTGAACCAGCGATAGATCCAAAAGTTTGGCGTCACGTAACCGACGCTGCAGATCACCGACTACCGCAAAGTTGTCGCCGAAAATTAACTCTTTGTCGGGATAAATTCTGCGATCTCCGCAAGTAACTGAGGCTTGCCCTTGGCGCCGATCATTTTCATTTTCATTTCACCATCACTAAAAAGCATCATTGTCGGAATACTCATCACACTAAAGCGTTGTGCAATATCACCGTGGTCGTCAACATTGAGTTTGGCGATAATCACTTTGCCAGCTTGTTCTTTTGCAATTTCGGTCAGAACCGGATTCATTGCTTTGCAAGGCCCACACCATTCAGCCCAGAAGTCAACCAAAATTGGTGTCGTTGAAGACTTAATTGTCTCATCAAAATTCGCACTCGTCAGAATGACTATTCCATCTGCCATTTCAATACCTTTCGTCAAGTTCTCACTAGTCACGAGAACACTTTTAGGTTATCTCGGCAGGTGAGACGAAAAGTGATTCATTAATGTTTGCGCTTAATGTTGTGACTAATGTTGTGCCTCTAGCCACCGTTCACAATCAATTGCCGCGATACAACCAGAACCAGCGGCGGTAATTGCCTGTCGGTAAGTGTGGTCTTGCACATCACCGCAGGCAAATACTCCGTCAATGTTTGTGTATGACGAACCCAGTCGAGTTTGTAAATAGCCATTGGCTTCCATGTCAAGAATATTTTTGAACAGATCAGTATTTGGGCGGTGACCGATCGCGACAAATAATCCAGTGACTGCCATTTTTGAACTCTCTCCGGTCACCGTGTCGATTAATCCGATTCCTTCAAGTTTGTCGGTGCCGATGATTTCAGTTACTTGTGAGTTCCATTTAAATTCTATTTTTGAATTATTTCGTGCACGATCTTGCATAATCTTCGAGGCGCGCAAACTATCGCGACGATGGACAATCGTGACTTTTGACGCGAACTTTGTTAAAAAAGTTGCTTCTTCAATTGCCGAGTCGCCACCGCCAACTACGACAATCTCTTGTCCGCGAAAGAAAAACCCGTCACAAGTGGCGCATGTTGAAAGACCGTGCCCGTAGAAACGAGACTCATTTTCTAGCCCAAGCATGATTGATTGCGCCCCAGTGCTGACAATTATTGACTCAGCGGTGTATTTCGTGTCTCGCACCCAAACAGTAAATGGTCGTTGTGAGAAATCAACCTTCGTAACTTTTTCGGTGATAAACGTAGTATTGAATCTTGCAGCTTGATCGCGAAACTTCATCATCAAGTCGGGACCCATCACACCTTCTGGAAACCCAGGAAAGTTTTCAACCTCTGTCGTTAGCATCAACTGGCCACCAGGTTGATCAGAAGTCGAAGATGGTTCACCCTCAATTACAAGTGGCGCAAGATTGGCTCGGGCAGTGTAAATTGCGGCAGTCAAACCAGCAGGGCCTGAGCCGATGATAATTACTTTTTGAGGGGTCATTTCTGTAGTCGACATTAAATCGCCTTCCGTTAATTTATTTGCTTTTTGAGTTAGTAGAAGATTGATGTCGTTTACGCATCAACAGTGCACCAAGGCTTGTAAATAATAGCGACAACAAAAAATATGACACCCAAACAGCAGTTGGTCTGGTCAACCAAACATCCAATAACTCGTTAAATGCTCGTACTAACCCGATCAAGCCAAAAATAAAGATCAACAGGCCAGCAACTAGCAAAATCACTCCGAACACGATGGCTCGCACAAGATTTGCAAGCGGGCGAGTCGTTTTATCGCGAACGAACCCAACCGTGCGATCAATAAGACGAAGTGTTTTATCTGCCCATTTCGGATCGGTAAACGGATTTGAAATCACAAGTTAAGACTAACGCTCGCAACTTGTAGCAAATAAGTTAAGTTAAAGTTTTAGCTAATTTTATTTAGCTTTAGTTCATGCAGCGTTAAAAGAAACATCTTGCATTAACCCTTGGTATGGATTATCTGGACTGCATTGATCACTCATTCCAATTTCACGCATCATTAGCAAAACGAATTGAGTCTGACTCGGCACCGTAAATTGCGCGACGCCGCGTCGAGTGTTGTAATCGGTACCCGTTGGCTCACCCCATTGCTCTATTGAAGTCGGTGCGGCGCCAGTTGTCGTATAGATCTCAAGTGACCACGGGCCATTTTGCATGCCGACTTTTAAAACACCAGACGCTGGTTGCGAAAGTTCAATTAAAGCCCCAACATATTTTTTATCGCCAAAAAATGCTGTGGCGTAGCAGTCTGTAGACCATGCAGTTTTCTGATCGTTGTCGGTCAGAGCCCAAATACCAGCTTCGTTTTCTAAACCATCTTGACCATTTGGGTCATAACTGACCACCCGAGAAATAATTACTGGTGCGACGCCTGAGTTTGCTTGAGTTGAAGAAATTCTCGAAGTAAATAGCGATGGATCAAAACCCTGAGTTGCTACATACATCACCGCGATACTTAGCAAAATCGCGATCAAACCTAGAATCTTTGTTGATCTTGGTATTCGGCCGCCAGACGATTTAGAACGCTTCTTTTTATTATTCTGTTTCTTTTCGACTTTCTTTTTCGACCTTCGTTTTTTATCTGGCACTTGAATAAAGTCGTCGATGAAGTCTTCAACTGGTACCTCAGAAATCTGACTAATCAAAGATTCTTTATGCACGAATGGCTGACTTATCGGTGTCGGTGACTTGACCCCAGACGGGGGAGTCATTGAAGTCACGTAATTATTTTGAGCATCAATCGCTTTGGTTAATGCTTCGGATGTTTCTTGACCAGTCGAATAGCGATGTTCAGGATTTCTTGCCATCAATTTGTGAATGACATGCACAAGTTCTGGCGCAAGCGATGATCTCAATTGAGAAAGATCGGTCGGCTCTCGTTGCAACCTAGCCAAAGCAGTGTCTGCGTCGGTTTCACCGATAAATGGAACCTTTCCAGCGAGACATTCGTACATCACAAGACCCAGTCCGTAAAGATCAGCTCGGCCATCTAGGGGTTTTCCACGCACTTGCTCTGGAGATAAATATTTCGCCGTGCCCATCATGACGTTGTCATCGGTTAAATCTTCACCGGCTGTGCTGAGTGCTTTGGCAATACCAAAATCAGCCAGAAGAAATCTGCCTTGAGGCGTCACCAAAATATTGCCAGGTTTCACATCGCGATGCACCAGGCCGGCGCGATGCGCGAAGTCAAGAGCGCTAGCCATTGCGATACCCATGTGAATTGTTACGAGTGGCCCAAGTCTTTTTCTTCGATCTAAAAGTTCGCGCAGACTCTTACCTTCGATGTATTGCATCACAACTGCTTGTCGACCCTTATCCTCAACCGAGTCGTAAACCGCAACGATGTTGGCGTGATTTAATCCGGCACAAGCAAGTGCCTCTCGACGAAAACGTTCGGCGACAACCGGATCATTGGCGAGTTGTGGTTTAAGAACCTTGATTGCAACTGGACGATCTAAAAAAGTGTCAGTGCCAAGCCAAACTTCGGCCATCCCACCACGAGCAATTTGGCGGTCAAGGCGATATCGACCAGCGAGGAGTCGCTGTGAATCTTCAGGTTCTTCAAGGGGCAGTGGTCTCATCGCTGAACTTTTACGCTAGTTCTGCGCGACCCTTTAATTGGGGAATGTCACTGAACGTGATATGTCACACCAACAGTTCCGATTCCGGTATGTGAGCCAATAACCGATCCAATATCACTAACAATAATTTCACCGTTGTAAATTGTCTTTAACTGTGCAACAAATGAATCTATGTCACTGCATTGAGCGTGCAATACGGCCAAGTCGCTAATTTCTCCGGCAGATTTAATTTTTTCAATCAGAAAAGCAAGTGCCTTGCCCCGAGTTCTTTCTTTGCCGCCTTCTTCCAGTTTTCCGTCTCGTACTTCAATAATCGGTTTAATCGCCAACGCCGATGCCAGAAAGGCTTTGGTGTTGCTAATTCGGCCACCCTTTTTGAGGTTTTCAAGAGTGTCTAACGCACCAAAAACTTTTGAGCGACTAGCTAAATTGTTTGCAGCAGCTTCAAGCTCATCAAGCGAGGCAACGGTGGCTGCCATTTTGGCGACTGCAATAACAGTTATCCCCTGGCCCATGCTGGCTGAGCGACTATCTACAAATCGAATCGGCACAGAGACGCCGGGTTCTTTCGCACCTGTTTCAGCTGACTGCATTGTTGCTGAGAGTTCACGGGAAAGACTGATTACGAGGATGCCTGTCGCACCCTGTTGGATCAAAGTGCGGTAAGCCTGAGTAAATTGTCCTGGCGCTGGCGCCGCAGTCTGTGGCAGAGTCGGCGAATCTGCACAATGTTGCCAAAATTCTTCGGTCGTCAAACTTTGTCGATCGATAAATTCTTTATCCCCAAAACTAAAAGTTAACGGAACGATAGTGATGTTATATTTTTCAACCAATGCTTGGGGAATGTCGCAAGCAGAGTCTGTAACTATGCGGATTGTCATGTATCCGAGCGTAGTACAGGATGTTCGTCACTCACTTGAGTGCGATATTTGCGCCGAAAATGAGCGGCCCACCAGGTTATGAGAAGTAACAGAGCAACACCACTGACAACTTGACCCAGACCGGCAATTGCGTTGACTCGAGCCGAGATTTCTATTTTTCTACCAAGTTGGCTTGTCCCATCGGCTGTAAAAATTCTTACATCAACAGGAAACAAACCATTTGATAAAGCAACAACATTGATTACTAACTCGTTGGCACTATTTGCTGGGACTTCAATAACGGCAACAGATTTGTCAAGTTTAAGTTTTGGGCTTTCAACTTTTACCTGAATCGTCAAATCTTCGTTTGAAGAGTTTTTCAAATCAAGACGCAGTTGGCTTTTTCGACTGCCAAACGTAAAAGTCGTACCTTCTTTAAGTGTTACTGCGGTTCTCAAAGATTTGAGTTCGTTTCGAGTTTGTGTGGCAAATTCTTCACGCTGAGTTGTGGTCAAAGTATCGCTTGACATGACCATCAAACGTTCGTTCCAAATCGCCCAAGTAACCGAATTCTGGTCAAGAGTTGAATTGAGTTTATTAAGGTCTGCGCGAAGCAAGTCAATTTCGTTCATTCTTGTTTTGAATTGAGATATATCTTTAACACGAAGATTTGGTTTGTAAGCGTCTTGTCTCGGTTCAGGCAAATTACCCATTGTCTGGATTGAAATTTGTTGAGGAACACGTTTCAAAATCAATAAAATTTCGTGAATCAAATTCGAATTCAACAACGCGCCATCTTGAGGCGTCAAGACAGTTCGATTAAGCGAAGGAGTTCCACCATCACTTTCGATTTTGCTCCGTTGCGCTAACAGTTGTGCCGCTATCGCGCTCGCAGTAATAAACGAATTATTTTTCCCTTCGCCTAATTGGGCGACATATGTTGGGTCAACGACATACAGTGACATCGTTTTATCACCAGAGACAAGGCGATATGGTCGAGCCGCGTTGTCAAAGTTGCCCAATGCTGCGCCTGCTTTTGGCAACATAACAATTGATCGGTATCCAGACTCAGCCAACAGGTCGACTCCAAATTGGTCAAGTGGAGTTCTGGCAATCCAAACATCAGAAACGGCAACATTAGAAGTGAAACGAGAACTTAAACTGCTTTTCCCAAGATCAACAAGTGCATTAAATTCGTTATCGTGCTGAGTTTGACGCGCGCCTGATGGGTCGAATGCCAGATAAGTCGTTGCAACTAAATTTGTTTTACTGATTGCATCGGTTAGCCGCAAAAGCAACTCTTGGTCCGCGGGGTCTTTTGACTTATTTAAGCTGTCAATCACATGCGGAGATACTTGAGTTGAGACAAGTGGTCCATCAAGTTCTAGTAGTGAAACTAATTGAGCAATTTTTTCACGAGTCAGGTCGTCAACTATGTGCGAGCCATCAAGTTGCAGTGTGTTCGTGCTGTCTAATGTGACAAGCATATTTAGTGGCATTGGCTCAAGGCGAGTTGAAAGATCAACTCGATTTACAAAACTTGTCACGTTGGCACGTACGACTTTGTTTATCAGAGATTCGATTCGCACCGGATAAATACCTCGGTCGTCGAAATCAATTTTTCTCACATCATTTTGTGACTCTGAAGTTAGACCGTTAGCCATCACAACACTTAAATCACCAGCCAAAGCGGTTATTTCAAATTGACCGTCTTGTTTGCGCAAAAGACTTTGAGTAGCGAAGTCAACCGAGTCTGTGGCTACAAACAAAGATGGGTTTGAAATCAGATCTCGAACTTCTTGATCACCCCCTGTAACTCGTGCACCAATCGAAACACGAATCACAGAATTTTTTACCGTTAATAATTTGTTCAGTAAATTTGGGTCATCGACCGAAAAAACAAACCGCAAGGTGCCTGAAGTGTAAATATGAAAGTTCTGCGCAGATAGTTTCAAACCAGTTACGGCTATATCCTCTGTTCGTTGAGCCTCGGCAGGCAGCGTCAATATCAACGGGGCGGCTGTGCTGACTACGACAGCCATGAGAATTGGCGCGATCAGTGTTCTTAGGCGCATAATCATTAGGCATTTACGGTAGTGCCACCAGCCCCTTCAATTAGTCCCTTCAATTAGCCCCATCAAGTGTGCAAACTCATCAGTTGATGCTTGCGCATACGTAGCCTGTAGGCGTGATGCCCCAGCGCTTCGCGCCTGTTTTAAACGAGATCGCGCCGATTGTCCCTAGGTTTCGCGACGCTGGCTTCAAACTATTTTTAGTTGGCGGCACCGTACGAGATTTAATGTTGGATCGCAATGTTAAAGATTTAGATTTTGATTTAACAACCGACGCTCATCCAGATCAGATTAAGTCACTTCTTACCGGCTGGACAGATGCATTGTGGACACAAGGCGAACGATTCGGCACAATCGGTGCGAAAAAAGGCGAGCGCGTTTACGAAATCACGACGCACCGCGCCGAGGCATATTCGCCAGACTCTCGAAAACCAGATGTGCAATTTTCAAAAGACATTCACGAAGATCTTTCGCGTCGTGACTTCACAATTAATTCAATGGCGCTAGATGTAACCCGCGAATCTCCTGAGCTTATTGACCCGTTTAACGGCATGGCCGATCTACTTGCCAAAGTTTTGCGCACGCCTTTGTCTCCAGAAATAAGTTTCAGCGATGATCCATTACGAATGTTACGAGCGGCGCGGTTCATTTCTGGTCTTGGGGTTGTGCCTGTGCCTGAGTTGACTGCGGCAGTCAAATTAATGAATGAGCGCATCGCGATTGTCAGCGCTGAGAGAATTCGCGATGAATTCGATCGACTGATGGTCACATTGCGTCCGTCGTTTGGTTTGTGGTTCTTGGTCGATAATGGATTATCACAACATTTTCTACCCGAGTTAGCTGCGATGCAACTAGAACAAGATCCGATTCATCGGCATAAAGATGTACTTACTCATACTTTGGCCGTCGTTGAAAATGTTCAGCCTGATGCTCCGTGCGATTTTCGAATTACACGGTTGGCAGCGCTGTTTCACGATGTCGGAAAACCAAAGACAAGATCAATTCGCGCTGGCAAAGGCGTAACTTTTTATCATCACGAAGCAGTCGGCGCCCGAATGACACGCGAACGAATGCGAAAATTGAAGTATTCGACTCAAGACATTGAAACTGTCTCAGAACTCGTCGCGTTGAGCGCGCGTTTTCATACATACCAAATGGGATGGACTGACGCTGCGGTGCGACGCTATGTTCGCGATGCCGGCGCTCATTTGGCTGACCTAAATGTTCTAACGCGCAGTGATTGCACTACACGTAATGAGAAAAAAGTTGAGGCGCTAGCACGCCGTATGAGCGAACTTGAAAAACGCATCGCAGAGCTAGCTACGAGCGAAGAATTAAAGGCAATGCGCCCTGAATTAGACGGCTCGCAAGTAATGGAGTTTCTTAAAATTAAGCCAGGTCGAGACATCGGGGATGCGCTTGAATTTCTTATGGAAATCCGCATTGAAGAAGGTTTGCTCGGCGATGAGATAATTCGTGAGCGCCTTAAATCGTGGTGGGACTTGCGAACTGGTTAATTTATTAATTTTCAGTTTCTAATCTTGTTACTTAAATGTTACAGTCTAAATAATTATGACACGCAAGACCGAAAGTACAGACACCGATGAGACGCGCGCCGATAATTCTGTTGGCGAAATTGATCATCGTCTAACACGACGTGCTCAAATAAATAATTTTCGTCGCGGAGAAGTTTCTCGCGATACTTTGTGCGATGCACATCCAGAGTTGTTGCGCGTCGCTCGAAACTTCGGTCGATCAACTCGCGTCAAGTGCCCGATTTGTGTCAACGACCAACTTGTTACGGTGTCGTATGTTTTTGGTCCGCGGTTGCCGAGCCATGGCCGGTTTATTGCTACTCGAGCCGAGGTCGAAGAGTTTGATTTTCGTCCAGAGCGTTTCACGGCCTATTTAATAGAGGTCTGTCGAAGTTGCTCGTGGCACCACCTGCTAAAAACTCGGGTGCTAGGTGGGCGGCGCAAGTCTCGAAAGTCGGCAGCCTCTCAATAACCCTGCAACAGGGATGTGGCACTGTGTGTTTGTGCCGTTACACTTTCAAATTCACATACCTGCCCCTTCGGGGGCCCCAATTAATCGTTGGGTCCGAAGGGAGTTTTTACGTCCATGCGAACATACGAATTAATGGTTATTGTCAGCGGCAAACTTGAAGAGTCCGCAGCCCACTACTGGATCAGTGTTGTTACTAAATCAGTAATTACTGCCGGTGGCAAAGTTCATGGCACACCTGATTGGTGGGGTAAGCGTCGTTTGGCTTATCCAATTAAAAAACAAGATGATGGTTATTACGCAATTTTCAATATCTCAGCGCCAGGTGGTGCACTCGACGAAGCCGAGCGTGCCATGCGAATCGCAGATGATGTTCTAAGACACAAACTCCTCCGCCTTCCTGATGACGAAGCCGCACGTCGTGGCATGACCGTCTCGGCTTAAGAATATTTACAAAAGAAATAAAGGGATAAAATGGCTGACAACAGCATCACACTCGTCGGAAACTTACCTCGCGACCCAGAAATCCGATTTACTGCCACTGGCCGAGCAGTCGCGTCGTTCAGTATGGGTGTCGGTCGTCGATACCAGGTCAACGGTGAATGGCAAGAACAAACTTCTTGGTTCAATGTCACTGCTTGGGGCCAACTCGGTGAGAACGCAGCGGCAACTTTAGTTAAAGGGTCGCGAGTCGTCGTGACCGGTCGACTAGAGCAACGCGAATACACATCCCGCGAGGGCGAGAAGCGCACAGCGATTGATGTCGTGGCAGATGACATTGGGCCAAGTTTGCGTTGGGCAACGGCAACTGTTGTGCGTACACCAAAGCAAGAAGGTCAAGGTGGCGGAGCAGCAAACAACCGCTCAGCAAACTCAGGTACAAACCCGGGCACCGAAGCAACGCCATTTGATGGCGAAGAACCATTCTAGAAAATTAATTATTTCAATAAAAACATCACTAAAGCATCAATTAAGCAATAAAAACAAACTCGACGATTAAGGACATTCCCAATGACAAGTAAATCCAACAAGTTACGTGCCCAAAAAGCGTTGTTGCGCAAACCAAAGAAGCGCTCAAATGTTGTAGTCAAAGAAAAGATCGGCTTTGTTGACTATAAAGATGTCAATTTACTGCAACGGTTTATGTCAGATCGCTCGAAGTTGCGTGCGCGAAGAATGAACGGCAACAACGTTCAACTCCAACGAGATATCGCAACAGCAGTTAAGAACGCTCGTGAAATGGCATTGTTGCCATACATGAAACAGGTTTCTGCGGCACGCGCGCCACGAGAGCGTGGCGAAAACGGGTCTGACGATCGAGACCGCGACCGTGGTCCACGTCGTCCACGCCGCGACGACTCAGCGCCGCGTAGTTCGGTCACTGTTTCTGAAACAGTAGAAGTAGCGCCAAATATCACAGCAGAAATATCAACCGAAGTTATTGTCGACGGAGCAGCATCATGAAAATCCTTCTTCGATCTGATGTCAAGGGTGTGGGCCGTCGCGGCGACATTGTCAATGTGTCTGCAGGTCACGCTCGCAACTTTTTGTTGCCGAATGATCTTGCTGTTGTTGCTAACGACGGCACGGTTGCCCAAGCCGAGGTCATGCGCAAAGCGCAAGAACTTAAGGCCGCAACAGATCGTGAATCTGCACGTAGCCTTGCCTCTTCATTAGCCACAAAGGTCATTACCATTTCGGCTAAGGCAGGCAACGAGGGGCGTTTGTTCGGCTCAATAACTTCTACAGAAATCGTGAAGGCAATATTTGACCAGACGGGTGCAACGATTGATCGCAAGCAAGTGCAACTAGAAGCTCCGTTGCGACAACTAGGCGAGCATGTAGTTGTTGTTGAATTATTTGCAGAAGTCTTAACTAATATGTCGGTAAACATCGTCTCTAAATAGAGTTGATTTTTAGTTGCGCATACGGTTTTACCAACACAGTTATCAACGTAGTTATCAACACAGTTATCCACATGAAAATCACAGGGTTATACCGCTAGTAATCAACAGGCAAATCAAGGCATTGTGTAGTCATGTCAATCGCTGAATTCTCTCGTGGCGACCGCTCTGGTGTTCAGCAGCGACAAACAAATCGAATTCCCCCGCACAGCATTGAAGCAGAAGCATCGTTGCTCGGCGCAATGTTGTTGTCTCAAGAAGCAGTTGCTGTTGCGTTTGAACGAGGCGTTAGGTCAGAAGAATTTTATAAGCCTGCGCACCAACATATATTCGATGCGATTCGGTCGCTCAATACTGCGGGCGAGCCTGTTGATCCGATAACAGTTGGTGAAGAATTACGGCGAAATAGTTTGCTTGACGGAATGGGCGGAATCGATTCGCTGCTGACTTTACAAAATGCAACGCCAGCAATTACGAGTGCTGATCGTTATGCGAAAATTGTTCGTGAAACCGCATCACTTCGCCGGCTTTTGGCGGTTGCATCAGAAATCGCCGAGATCGCTTACAGCGGGCCAGAAGATGTAGCGAAAGCTATTGACGATTCCGAATCAAAAGTATTTGACGTGTCAGAAAGCAATATCGGTGATGCATCTCAACCACTTAAGAATTTGGTTGAAGACGCAATGGAGAAGTTAGAAGACCGCGCAAATAATAAAGAAGCAATAACCGGCACGGCAACTGGCTTAGCCGGTTTAGATAAAATTTTGCTCGGCCTTCAACCGGGTACCTTAAATATTCTTGGTGCTCGCCCTGCAATGGGAAAGTCGGCGCTCGCACTTGGTATTGCTGTGCATGTTGCGCGTAACTCTGGTAAACCAGTTCTGTTCTTTTCTCTTGAAATGGGAAGCGCAGAACTTGTGCAAAGAATTTTGGCAAGCGAAGCCGGAGTCGACTCGGCAGTATTGCGCAGCGGTCGCCCAACACCAAACGACTGGACAAAGATCGGACACGCGGTAGGTCGCCTTGATGTGCCGTTGATTATTGACGACAGCCCAGGCACATCAGTTGGCGCGATCCGTGCGAAGGCTCGAAGAACCCTTAGTCGTCAAGGTGATCTCTCGCTCATAGTGATCGACTATCTACAACTCATGGGTGGCGATGGCCGACCAGAGAACAGGCAACTTGAAGTCAGCGAGATTAGTCGTAAGTTAAAGCTGCTAGCCCGCGAGTTTAAGATTCCAATTCTTGCCCTTAGTCAGTTGAGCCGCGGATTAGAAGCACGTACAGATAAGAGGCCAACACTTTCTGACTTGCGCGAATCTGGCGCACTCGAACAAGATGCCGACGTGGTGATGTTCTTGTATCGTGACGAGGTTTACAACCCCGATAACAAAGACGAACTTGGCGCAGCAGAATTAAGTATTTCAAAGCATCGTGCTGGCCCACTCGGCAAAGTGCGTCTCGCTTGGCTTGGTGCATACACACGGTTCGAAAACTTTGCAACAGATTCAAATTCAGACTTATAACTACTTAAAACAATAAAGGCACAAACGATGTTTCTTGGAGACGATTTACTTGCGTGGCTAGTTATCGCATTAGGTGGCGCAATGTGCGCAGGCAACATTGCTGCATTAGTTCGTCCGCCGAAAAAGCGCCGCGACGCGAACGATTTAGTAAAAGCACCAATATTGCGCAGTTTAATAATGGCGACAATTGGTGGCATAGCCGCTTTGTGGTCGCTAGTTAGTTTGTTTTAAATTAAATAATTCACCAGTCGTTAGATCGGCGTGATTCTTTTTTCTTGCTGGCGTGACGTTTGCCTTCAAGTCGTCGCTCAATAGACCCTCGGGTCGGTTTTGATTTTCTTCGTTGCGGGCTTGCTGGTTTCGCGACACTGTCAAGCATCTCTGTCAGTTGACTTAAACAAAGTTGGCGGTTACGCCATTGACTTCGACTTGTTTGACTTGTTACGCGAACCGTTTGTGGCCATTTTATTTTTACTCGCCTCAACAAGATTTCCGACCCAGTGATCGCATCAGTTTCAACAACCAGAGTTGCTTTTGATGAAGTTTTATTTATGTGTTGCCCACCCGCACCGCTTGAACGGGCGAAACTCCAATTCAATGCACTACTTGGCACGACTAAACCACTCGAGGTTCGGAGGTCTTCGTCGGGTTTCACTTTGGTAATTCTTGCTTAAGTTTTGAGCGGGTGACGGGAATCGGACCCGCGTATTCAGCTTGGGAAGCTGATGTTCTACCACTGAACTACACCCGCAATTAGATAGTTGAGCGTATCAAGCTGTTTTTATGCCCCAAATTATAGAATCGCAAATAATTTACTAAGGTTGCATGGTTGTGATTCTGTCTGATCGAACCATTAGAGAGGCGTTGGCCCAAAAAAGGATCGTAATTGATCCGCTAGATGATTCGTGTATTCAGCCTTCTTCTATCGATGTCAAAGTTTCAAACCTGTTTCGGGTGTTTCGAAATCACACGGCAAGCACAATTGACGTCAAGCGTGATCTTTCTGAACTCACAGAACTAGTTGAGATTGATCAAGACGGGGTGTTCATGTTGCACCCAGGAGAATTTGTTCTCGGTTCAACCCTTGAGAGAATCGGACTCGCAAATGATCTAGTTGGTCGAGTCGAGGGAAAAAGCTCTTTAGGTCGTCTTGGTTTATTAATTCACTCGACTGCGGGTTTTATCGACGCAGGTTTCGACGGTCACATCACACTTGAACTTTCAAATGTTGCAAATCTGCCGATCACGATTTATCCATCAATGAAAATTGGTCAGGTTAGTTTTATGACGATGACCACCCCAGCAGATAAACCTTACGGTTCAGGTGCAAGCGGTTCTAAATACCAAGGTCAACGCGGCCCGACGCCGAGTCAGTACTTCAAAAACTTTAAGTAATTAACTAAAGCTCGGCGAACTCGTTGCGCTATTTGATACTGCGAGCGGCGCACTTTGATTAGCAACTGACCGCTCACCGTTTTCGATGGCATCAAGCAAGTGAATTGCAATGTCACCAACTTTTATTTCAGACTCGTCTTTGCCGGCACCTTTGACACCGTCATCGAGCATGATGTAGCAAAACGGACACGCAGTTGCGACACGAGTGGCCCCGGTAGCGATTGCTTCACGGGCACGCTCATCGTTAACTTTGGTGCCGATATCTTCTTCCATCCACATTCTTGCTCCACCTGCACCACAGCACATGCCGTTTGTGCCGTTGCGTGGCATCTCGACAATTTCAATTCCTTTGATTGAGCCCACAACTTTGCGGGGTGCAATGTAAACATCATTGTGACGACCGAGGTAACACGAGTCGTGATAAGTGATTCGCTCCTCAAGCGTGGCGTTAGATACGTCTAACTTTCCGGATTCGATTAGATCTTCAAGCAACTGCGAGTGGTGAATTACTTCGTAGTTGCCACCCAATTGCGGATATTCATTTTTTAACGTGTTGAAGCAGTGTGGACACTGAGTAATAATTTTCTTCACTCCCATACCGTTAAGCATTTCAACATTTGGCATAGCCAACATTTGAAATAAATATTCGTTTCCGCTGCGGCGCGCACTGTCGCCAGTGCACATTTCGCTTGGGCCCAGTATCGCCACATCAATGCCTGCTCGCTTTAGCAACTTAGCCATCGACTGCGTGACCTTTTTATTTTTGTCATCAAAGCTGCCAGCGCAACCGACCCAATAAAGATATTCATTCGTAAACGGTGCGCCTGGGTCAAGAACCTGAACGTCTAAATCCTTTGCCCACTCGCCACGATCTGTCTGGCTCATACCCCAAGGGTTTCCCTGGTTCTCCATTGCTCGATAGGCGTTTCCGAGTTGTGCCGGAAAATTGCTTTCCATTAGCGAAAGATATCGACGCATGTCGAGTATCTTGTCAAGAATTTCGATGTTGACCGGACAAATTTCGTCGCATGCTTTGCAGCTTGTGCAAGACCAAATTTCTTCAGCAGTTATTCGTTCGAATAATAAGTTGGCACCGACTTTGATTTCGGCATCCGCACTCAATGGTGGTGAAACTTTGCCACCTGGCGCGTGAGCTGCAGTTGCTGCCATTACTTCACCGCTCTTAAGAATAATTTCGCGTGGATCAAGTGGCTTGCCAGTGGCATGAGCAGGGCAGACACTCGTACAACGGCCACACATTGTGCACGCATCTAGATCAAGTAGTTGCTTCCAAGTAAATTCTTCAACCACATGTACACCAAATGATTCAAGTGAAGTCTCGGTGAGGTTTGGCATTGCCTTCATCGCGCCCTTTGGTCGTTCGCGATCTTTGAGATACATGTTGAGTGGCGAGGTGAACATGTGGCGCAACATTGTGATTGGCAAAATCGCCAAGAAAACAATAAAAGTCAATACGTGCGCAACCCACCAACCTTGGTGCCAAGTTGTCAGGGTTGAGGCGCTCGAACCATTAACAAGTTGTGCGAGCGGATAACCAACAACGCTCCACTTCTCGTGATCAAGATTTTCGCCGGCTGCTTGTCCTTGGGCGATACGAAACATTTCAGCACCAAAACCTGTGACACCGATTGCTAACAACACGCCAAGAATCAGCGCGTGTTCTGGTTTTGTTTTAATCCGAATGCGATACGGGCGTTGCACATACCGGCGCAAGATCGCCCATACGACACCACCAGTGAATACGACACCTGCGACATCTCCGACAAGTGCATAACCGCGATAAACGTCGCCATGGAGAAACTTAAGTTGCTCTGGCATCTGATGATCAATTTCTAAAACTGTTGTCACTCCGAGTAAAACTAGGAACCCAAAATAAATCATTGAGTGCATTAAGCCAGCAGCGCTATCACGCAAAAGTGTGCGCATATAAACACCAGATCGATAATCAGCAAGGCGTCGTTTGGCATTTTTTGTTGTTGTCTTGCGTTTGTCTGGTGCACCACGCTCCCAGTTGCGAATGCGGTCAGCAAACCGCAACGATCCCCAAATCAACATCATTGGGATAACCGTGTAGAACGCAACTCGTAAAGCAGTTGGTATTCCACCAAATACTTCGCGGTGAATAAGAGAAGTGTTTTCCCAACCAGTTAACTGTGGAATAATTCCAGAGATCAGCGTGAAAGAGCCGATACCAATACCGAAAGCAATAGAAAGTTGGTATGGCTTAAAACGCTTTTTTATAGATGCATCGGTTGTCATGATTTAGTTACTTTTCTTTTGTGAGATTGACGAATCTCAGACTAGTTTTCTCAGCCGAAATAAGCGCGATCCAGATCACGAATACGCGTTGCAAGTGCCGCAAAAAGTTTGTGAGTTAGTGCAGGAACTTTGTCAATTACGCGAAGGAAGTTTCCTCGGCTAATTACAAGTACTTGGCATTCTGTATCGCAAGTGACTGTTGCTGTGCGTGGTCCATGATCAAGCAGAGACAACTCGCCAACGACCGAGCCAGTGCTGATTGTGGCGACTTTTTTGCCACTCCGCTTCACTGTGGCTTTGCCGCTCAAAATTATGAAAGCTTCTTTGCCAGGGTCGCCCTGTTTTGTCAAGATTTCGCCTTTTTCAAGAGTTATGCGATCACCAGCCTTGGCAATTTTTTCTAAATCCTTCGAAGAGCATGAAGAAAACAATGGGGAATATCGGAGATGTTTTAATGAGTTTTTAAGATCAGCCATGGTTTACATAGTAGATCAATTGAGCAGCACTATTTTCGAGAATGCCAACAAGCAGATTTTGTTGGTTTTCTAATATCGGTTAGTCGCTCAGTTATTGACTAACGCCTTTTGATTGGTCAGCTACGGCCTGCGTGGCTTTGGCTATTTCGCTTTGGTCACCAAGATATTCAACGTTTTTCATGACCAACGCTGTATCTGAGCGATTGTTTGAAGCCTTCAAAAACTCGTATCGCCGAGGCACCCCTGTTGGGACGTTGAATTCAGAAATTTGTTGTGGGTTTAGCTTTTCTAAATACATGACCAATGCTCGAAGAGAATTGCCATGTGCGGTTATCAAAATATTTTTGCTATTTTTTAGTTCTGGTGCAATATGGGCCTCAAAGTATGGCACGACGCGGGTAACTACATCTTTTAGACACTCGGATGCCGGAAGTTTCTCAACTGGAATATTTTTATATTTTAAATCGTGCGTGGGATGTTCTGGGCTTGACATATCTACCGGTGGCGGGGCGGTGTCATAACTGCGTCGCCAAATATTTGTTTGATCGGCGCCATACTTTGCCGTGGTGGATTTCTTGTCGAGCCCTTGTAGCGCACCATAATGGCGCTCGTTGAGATGCCAATCTTGACAAACTTCAACTTTGCTTTGACCGAGTGCGCTTAGCGCAATTCGATTAGTTTCGATGGCTCGAATTAGCATCGAGGTGAATACAAGATCAAATACAATGCCAGCCTTAAGCAATGTCTCACCTGCCGCTTTCGCTTCTTGTTCGCCCTTTGGCGTGAGAGGCACATCGTGCCATCCGGTAAACAAATTCTGGGCGTTCCATGTGCTTTGGCCATGCCGCAATAACACCAATATGCCGGTCATTTAAGTCTCACAAGATAAATCGTAGGTGCTCAACATGGCTAATAATAGAGTATGACGATCGACAGTTCATTTGATGTAGTTGTAGTTGGGTCAGCAAACTTAGACCTCGTCGCGCGAACACATAGATTGCCAAAACCCGGCGAGACAGTTGCCGGATCAAACTATTTTGAGTTCTGTGGAGGCAAAGGAGCCAACCAGGCAATCGCTGCCTCGCGTGCTGGCGCGAGAACAGCTTTTATCGGGGCATTGGGCAATGATCATGCCGGCGAAACTTTGCGGTCCGCATTTAAGAACGACGATGTTGATATTTCTGCAGTGCAGGTCGTAAGCGAACCGACAGGCCGAGCTTTGATCGGCGTCAGTGATGATGGTGAAAATTCGATCATCGTTGTACCTGGTGCTAACCACGCAATCACGATTGGCGACATTGAGCGAAATGCGAAAATTATTGCTTCAGCAAAAGTTTTACTTTGTCAGTTAGAAGTGCCACTTGAAGTTGTGCAGCGCGCATTTGAACTGGCAGGCAAAAATTCGATCCGAATTTTAAATCCTGCTCCTGCACAGTCATTATCTAAAGAACTACTGCAACTCGTTGATGTGATAACTCCAAACGAACATGAAATGAAGTTGCTCGGCGGATCAAACATGTTGCTTAAGCACGGCGTGCAAACAATTATTGTTACACAAGGCGCTCTGGGCGCTTTGATGATTACCGAGAAGGGCGAAACACAGATTCCGCCTTTCAAAGTTGACCCGGTTGATTCGACGGGGGCGGGGGATGCATTTTGTGGAATGCTGGCGGCTCGACTGGCAATTGGTGAATCAATGCAAAATGCATTGAGAGCAGCGGTGGTTTCTGGCGCTTTAGCTACCTTGACTGAAGGTGCAGTGCCATCTTTGCCCTTATGGAGTCTAGTTCTTAGCAAACTTGAGTCTATGTGACTCAAGTTATATGCGTCTAAGGTTGTAAAGACCAAAACTCTGACTTATCGTAATTTCCGCTTGCCGAAACCCCCTTCGGCAAGCACTTAACATTTACTTATAAGAGTATGGAGAAAAAACTATGTCAAAAGCAGTCGGAATCGACCTTGGAACAACCAATTCAGTCGTATCAGTTCTTGAGGCAGGCGAACCAGTCGTAGTCCCAAACTCAGAAGGTTCACGAACAACACCTTCAGTTGTTGCATTCACTAAAGCCGGTGAAGTACTAGTTGGAGAGGTTGCTAAACGTCAGGCAATTACCAACCCAGAGCGAACCTTTCGAAGCGTTAAGAGGCACATCGGTTCGTCTTGGACATCGAGTGACATTGACGGCAAAAAATATACTCCGCAAGAAATTAGCGCACGAATTTTGATGAAGTTAAAGCGTGATGCCGAGGCATATCTCGGAACATCTGTAACTCAGGCAGTTATTACTGTGCCTGCATATTTTGACGACGCACAACGAACCGCAACAAAAGAGGCTGGTCAAATAGCTGGTCTTGAAGTTTTGCGAATCATTAATGAGCCAACCGCAGCAGCACTTGCATACGGTCTCGAAAAAGGAAGCGAAGACGAGACGATTCTCGTATTTGACTTAGGTGGTGGAACCTTTGACGTCAGCGTTCTCGAAATCGGTGACGGAGTTTTTGAAGTCAAGAGCACTCATGGTGATACTCATCTTGGTGGAGACGATTGGGATCAACGAATAATTGACTGGCTTGTAAAAGAATTTAAGGCTGCTCATGGCGTCGACCTCGGTACTGACCGCATGGCGACACAAAGATTGAAAGAAGTCGCTGAAAAAGCGAAAATTGAATTGTCACAAGTTCAACAAACGCAGATCAACTTGCCGTTTATCACTGCAACGCCAAGTGGGCCATTGCATTTGGATGTTTCATTGAGTCGTTCAAAGTTTCAAGAGTTGACGAATGATTTATTAGAGCGTTGTCGTAAGCCATTTGAGCAAGCGATCACTGACGCAGGAATCACTAAGGATCAAATTAAGCATGTGATTTTGGTGGGCGGTTCAACGCGAATGCCAGCAGTGCTTGATTTGATTCAGTCAATGACTGGAAAAGAACCAAACCGCTCGGTCAACCCTGATGAAGTGGTTGCCGCCGGCGCCGCAATTCAAGCTGGTGTATTACGCGGCGATGTTAAAGATGTGTTGTTGCTTGACGTAACACCATTGTCGTTGGGTATTGAAACGAAAGGTGGCGTGATGACAAAACTCATCGAGCGGAACACAACGATTCCAACTCGTCGAACCGAAGTATTTACAACAGCAGACGATATGCAACCATCAGTTGAAATTCATGTGTTGCAAGGTGAGCGCGAAATGGCAAGTTACAACAAAACACTCGGCAAGTTTCAACTCGTCGATCTTCCGCCAGCGCCGCGCGGTGTGCCACAAATCGAAGTTACTTTCGACATTGATGCCAACGGCATCGTGCACGTATCAGCCAAAGATCGAGCTACCAGTAAAGAACAATCAATGACAATCACTGGCCAGTCGTCGCTTTCAAAAGATGACATTAACAAGATGGTCAAAGATGCCGAAGCGCACGTAGAAGAAGATAAGAAGCGTCGCGAGGAGGCAGAAATCCGTAACAACGCAGATTCCTTGGTTTACCAAACAGAAAAAGTGCTGCGTGAGCAAGGTGAAAAGCTTTCTGAAGAAGAGCGCTCTGCAGTCGAAGGGCCACTTGCAGATCTGAGGGCGGCGTTAAACGGCAGCGATAACGAGACAATCAAGAGCGCGACAGAAAAACTTATGACTGCCAGCCAAGCTTTCAGTCAAAAACTTTACGAAGCAGCAGCCCGTGATACGAATGCAGCGGGAACATCTGCTTCCGGGCAGGCGGCAGGCGAAAACGACTCTGACATTGTTGACGCTGAAATCGTCGACGAGAAATAATCCCAGAGATCTAAATCATTATGGATGAAGAATTTGCTGATGAAATAGCTGAAGAAATAACCGGGATACCCGACCAACAAGAGGTAGCAACGCCCATCGAAGAGTTGAGCATTGAATCTCTTGTTGAGCAACTCACCAAAGAGCGCGATGAATTTAAAGATATGGCTTTGCGTGTTCAGGCAGAGTTTGAAAATTTTCGCAAGCGATCAGCAGTGCAACAAATTGACGAAGTCGACCGCAATACGGGTCGATTGGTTGAAGGTCTGTTGGCGGTACTTGATGCCTGTGAGGCGGCTGTAGTTCACGACTTAAATGGTGTTGAGCCAATTTTGAGTTCGCTTTTACTGGCTTTAAACAAGCAAGGCTTAGAAGTCTTAGAACTACAAGACACAGTGTTTGATCCCAGTCTGGCTGAAGCAGTAGTTCATGAGGCTGCAGATATAGAAAATAGCGAAACGATCGTGACCGAAGTTTTGCGAACCGGGTATCGCTGGAAAGGCCGCGTATTGCGCGCCGCCATGGTCAAGGTAAAGGGTTAAAGCAAGGCGACGTGCGATGACAGCACAACGAGAATGGTTCGAAAAAGATTACTACGCCGTACTCGGCGTCAATAAAGATTCGCCAGCCAAAGAAATCACAAAGACTTATCGCAAACTTGCGCGCAAATATCATCCTGATACGAATCCAAATAACGCGTCTGCTGAAGAAAAATTCAAAGATATCTCTGCGGCTTACGACGTTCTAAGTGATGAATCTCGTCGTCGCGAATATGACGAGGTTCGACGTGCAGGGCCTTCAGCATTTTCTGGACATGGCGGAGCAGGTTCGCAACATTTTGATGCGGGTGGACAAGACATCAGTGACCTGATCGGTCAGATGTTTGGTGGTCGTGGGTCTCGTTCACGTGGCGCTACTGGCCCACAACGTGGCAACGATGTTGAGGCTTCGATAACTCTTGAATTCGTAGATGCTGTTCGAGGCGTGACGACATCATTGCACTTAACTTCCGAAGTCCAGTGTCAAACTTGTTCTGGTTCGGGCGCTAAACCCGGCACATCTGCCAAACGATGCACACAATGTGCTGGTCGCGGAGTTGTCGAAGAAGATCAGGGTCCGTTTGCATTTTCATCAGCGTGCCCAAGATGCAGTGGTCGTGGTTCAACTATTGAAAACCCATGTCGAAGTTGTAAAGGTATTGGTACCGAAGTTCGCGCTCGAGAAGTAAATGTGCGAATTCCTGCTGGTGTCGACAACGGCCAGCGAATTCGACTTAAGGGTCGTGGTGCGCCGGGTCGTAATAATGGATTGGCTGGAGACCTGTTTGTAGTTTGTAATGTTGTCGCACATCATTTGTTTGGTCGCGAAGGCAAGAATCTGATATTGCGACTTCCAATAAGTTTTACTGAAGCTGTGTTGGGCGCAAATATTGAAGTGCCAACACTTGATGGTGAACCAGTGACTCTGAAATTGAAACCAGCTACTCAGTCTGGCTCGCGTCACCGAGTCAAAGGCAAAGGTCTTCAAACGGCTGGCGAATCTGGAGATTTAATAGTCACAGTTGAAGTAGTGGTTCCAAAAGAGTTAACAAAGCAAGAGCGCGCCGCAATTGAAGAACTCGCTCGTGTCAGCAAAGAGTCTGTGCGAAGTCATATTCATTAATGATTTATCAATAGAGAGGTGTTATGGATTTTGAAACACAAGCCGTATATGTAATTTCGGTAGCCGCAGAACTGGCTGGCATGCATCCACAAACTTTAAGAATTTATGAGCGCCGCGGATTGGTGCAACCGGCGCGAACCGCAGGTGGCAAACAGCGGCGATACAGCAATGCAGATATTGCGCAGTTGTTGCGCATCTCTCAACTTGCCGAGATCGGTATGAACCTTGAAGGTATTCGTCAAGTCATGGCTCTCGAAATTGAGGTAGCTGAACTAAAAAAAGAAGTTAAAACATTGCAACATCAACTTGCGCAGTCAACTGCCGACACCGCAACTCGCTTCGGGCTGGTGCCTTTACGCCAGTCAGTTACTGTTTTTGGCAGTCGACCAAGCATTTTCAATAAGGACCGTTGAGTAAAGCCGAGTAGACTTTTAACACGTCCCTATAAGTTCTAATTAAGGCCTAATTAAGTAGGAGCGTTTGATGCCTGTAACTGTCGTTGTTGGAACCCAATGGGGTGACGAAGGCAAGGCAAAAGTGATTGACTTACTTGCTGAGTCGCATCAAATCGTCGCTCGTTATCAAGGTGGGCACAACGCAGGCCACACAGTTGTTGTTGGTGATCAAAAATACGCTTTACAACTAGTCCCAAGTGGTGTGTTCTATGAGCACGTCACACCAGTAATTGGCAATGGTGTTGTCGTAGATATGCCGACATTGTTTAACGAAATCGACACACTCGAATCTCGCGGAATTTCTTGCGCACGATTGAAAGTGTCGAGTCTTGCCCATTTAATTTTTCCTTGGCATCAGTCGCATGACGCTTTGAGTGAATCTGGTTTGGGTGAAAATAAAATTGGTACAACGCTTAAAGGAATTGGCCCCGCATATGCCGACAAGGCTCGCCGAGTCGGTATTCGTGTTGGGGATGTGCGAGATCCAAAAAGATTTAAAACTCACGTATACGAACGCGCTGTCGCAGAACAAAAAGTGTTAAGTGCACTCGGCGGCGAGAAGTTAGAAATTGATGCGATCGTTGCAAAGTTTGTTGATTTGGGTGCGCGTTTGGTGCCTTATGTTTGTGACACGGTTAATTTTTTACACGAATCTCTAGAACGAAAAGAAAATCTGCTTCTTGAAGGTGCTCAAGCAACATTTTTAGATATTGATCACGGAACATATCCGTTTGTGACGTCATCGAATCCAATTGCTGGCGGGGCATGTGCTGGTGCCGGACTTGGGCCTCGAGACATAACACGGATTGTTGGCATCGCTAAGGCGTATACAACAAGAGTTGGCAGTGGTCCGTTTCCATCAGAATTGATTGGAGAGTTGGGCGACAAAGTTGTAGATATCGGCCATGAGTTTGGAACGGTTACAGGTCGTCGTCGTCGACCAGGCTGGTTGGATTTGGTGATGTTGCGCCATGCTGTTCGTCTTAATTCGCTAACAGAAATTGCGCTCACAAAACTTGATGTCTTGGACACATTTGAAACTGTTCGAGTATGTGTGGGCTATGAGTTGAACGGCAAGTCACTTGCGGGTTATCCAGATGACGCACAACTGCTCGGCGAAATTACCGCCAAGTACGTAGATCTTCCAGGCTGGAAATCCTCGGTACGTATGATTCGTAGTTATAAAGATCTACCAAAGCAAGCGAGATCATTAATTGAACTTGTTGAACAGCGCTGTGGCGTACCGGTGTCAATTATCGGGGTCGGTCCAGAGCGTAATGAATGTGTGGTCCGTTGATGATTGAGCGCTACAGCCTGCCAGAAATGGCAGAAATTTTTTCGGATGTGTCAAAATTTCGCCGCTACTTAGAAATCGAATTATTAGCCACTTCGGCACATTGCGAACTCGGTGTTGTGCCACGTGATCATGCGCAGATTTGTCGCGACCGTGCCCCAAAAGTTGATAGCGAATTTGTGACAGCTGTAAGTGAGCGAGAACGAGTTACTGATCACGATGTTGCTGCTTTTGTTGATGTTGTTCAACAGCAAATCGGCATGCCGGCTGGTGCATGGATTCATCATGGACTGACAAGTTCGGATGTTGTTGATACTGCATGGTGTTGGATGTTGCGAGACGCGGCGACTTTGATTGATAACGCACTTGTTAATTTTTGCGAAGCGGTGGTTGCGCTTGCCGAGAAGCATCGCGACACAGTAATGATCGGTAGAACTCATGGCATGCATGCTGAGCCAACAACGTTTGGCGCCAAAGTTGCGCTATGGGCATTGCAGTTGCGTCGAGATCGTGATCGGTTAGATGCCGCAACGAAAAGAATCGCAGTGTGCAAACTTTCAGGCGCGGTTGGCACGTATTCAAATATTGATCCACGCGTAGAACTGAGTGTTGCAAAAGCACTCGGCTTGCAAGCAGTGCCGGCGACTCAAGTCATCGCCCGAGATCGTCACGCTGAATATTTGTGGGCGTGCGCAAGCATCGGCACAACAATTGAGACAATTGCTGTTGAGTTGCGACACTTGCAACGCACAGAAGTAAACGAGGTGCGTGAAGGATTCACTTCAGGCCAAAAAGGCAGTTCGGCTATGCCGCACAAACGAAATCCGATCTCGTCTGAGACTTTGACAGGTTTGTCTCGGGTTTTGCGAGCAAATCTTCAAGTCGGTTTGCAAGATGTTGCACTTTGGCATGAGCGTGATATTTCTCATTCTTCGGCAGAACGAATTGTCTTACCAGATTCGTCAATGCTGGCTTATTACATGTTGCGACGAGCCACGAGGTTGATTACGAATCTTGAAGTCGATAGTGCACAAATGTTAAAAAATCTGCACTCAAAACATGGTGTTGTGTTTTCGCAATCCGTATTGCTTGCTCTCGTGACTTCGGGCATGTCGCGTGACGACGCCTATCGACTTGTTCAAGAACTTGCAGGGCGTGCAGTGACTGAAGAATCTCAGTTTCGTGAACTGTTGGCTGCTGACACGCGCATCGGTTTAACATCAAAACAACTAGACGAGATTTTTGATCTCAAGAAATCTGTCAAACATACAAATCGCGTCTTCGAAGCCCTTGCTTCAAAACAGTTGTAATTGATTTAAATCTAGAGATGTCCGAACTTCCACCACTTGATTTAGCGAGAGAAGCATTGCGTGAACATATTCTTCTCCATTCATTGAAGACAGGCTCGTTCACTCTTAAATCTGGAAAATTAAGCAACTGGTTTCTCGATTCGAAACAAACAGCGTGTCGCAGTGATGGCATCTTGCTTGTCAGTGATGTCGCATTAGAAATGTTGCCACCAGAAATTGACGCGATTGGTGGGCTAACGATGGGTGCTGATCCAGTTGCATTTGGCATCGCCGCAGTTGCAGCAACACGGGGCAGAGTGTTGCGCAGTTTCAGTGTGCGCAAAGAGAGCAAAGATCACGGCATTACTGGTCGCATTGCAGGTGCACTGCAGCCTGGCGATCGTGTGGCAATCGTTGAAGACACCGTTACGCGTGGCACTTCGCTATTCGAAGCCGTTGAAGTTGTTAGAGCTTTCGGCGCAACACCGGTGTTTATAACAGTGATCGTTGATCGGGGCGGTACGTGCGCGGCAATGGCGACCGAAGCAAAAATAACATATCAACCAATGCTCAGCGCACCCGATCTTGGTTACGCTTTTGGATCATGAACACTCGTTCAATTTTTACTAAGTCGTTATTCTCAATTTGCCTGTTGCTTGGCACAGTCGGTTGTTCAAGTTCAACATCTGATTCTGGCGACGACACAAAATCAGAAGTAATCTCAGACGAGACATCTGCAACAGCGACCGACGAAGTTGTCGAGATTTCAGTAATCATCGGTCAAACTTCGGGTTCGGCAATCGCTTATCAAGCAACACTTGGCTCAACGGTGCGACTCAAAATTCTTAACCCAGACGCTGACGACGAGTTTCACCTGCACGGGTACGATCTCGATGGCGGGGTCACCCCAGCCGGCCAAGAAGCAATCATCGAATTTATGGCCGACAAACTTGGCACTTTTGATCTCGAGAGCCACGTCACCGGCGAATGGATTCTCACACTCGTCGTCGAAGAATAATCGTCACACGCCAGCCAAGATTTTTCGCCGCTCCACGCACGATTAATTAATTATCTAGTTTTCTAATTGTGGTCGGGACCGGCGTCGATCCGGTGACCCTGCGCTTTTCAGGCGCATGC
>CALACK010000040.1 GCA_937890395.1 uncultured Acidimicrobiaceae bacterium
CTTGTGCAGGCGCAGTCGTCGAGAAGTGGCTTTACCGATGTTGCCGAGTGGCGCGAGAAGCACGCATCAACTTATAAAAATTTCACTCGCGCAGAGGCGACTATGCAACACGATCGATACGCGATTTTTCGCGGTCTCTTTTCAACCTCGTTTTTACTTGAGGATTATTTGCGAGAAAACAATTTCTTTGGCGCACAACAAATCATTATCACTAGTGCGTCGAGCAAAACATCGATTGCGCTTGCCAACTGCTTACAACGTTTCTCAGATGTAAAAGTTATAGGACTAACCTCAGCGCGAAATTTATCGTTCGTAAAAGATGTCGGCGAATACGACGAGATAATTGACTATCAAAATCTTGACGCACTCAACACACAAGTCAAGTCAGCTGTTGCTGACATGGCCGGCAATCCGCAGATCATCGCCGATGTGCACACCCGACTCAAAACCAAAGTGACATATTCATGCAGTGTGGGTGCAACACATTGGGATGCAACGCGAACAAACATAGTCATCCCTGAGCCGCGACCAGAATTCTTTTTTGCTCCGTCGCAACTCTCGAAGCGCAGCAAAGAGTGGGGTCGCGAAGAGTTGAACCGACGTATTGATGATTCGCTCGCAGTATTTATCGATGGCACAGAAAAATGGCTGACGATTCAGCACGCCCGCGGCGCAACAGAAGTTGCCGAAGTTTATTCGACTCTCGTCACGGGTCAGATTGATCCGCGACTTGGCAATATTGTCTCGTTTGACTAACTAGCTAGTTAATTTGGCAGTGTGTATGAGTTCTCGAACTCATCTTGCAAAACAATTGCAATTTTGTCTGTCGTGTCAATAACTAATTCGGTTTCTAAAATTCGCGTTCGATACGACCAGCCGCTTGGCATTGCGAGTCTCTCACCAAGAGTCGGCAAAGTTTCTTCACTCATCGTCGGGTCAACACCAACGCACAGCGCCTGCAAAATATATGCTTTGCCTTCTGGGTTAACTAATTCATAAACGGGTTTGCCTGCGTCAAAGAAAAATACCGCTCCACGGTTTACATGTTTCTCGGTGTATGGGCTCGAATTCGGCTTGTCACCTATCGCGAGTGTGGCAATTCGCCGAAACATTATTCCACCAAACTCGCGAAACACCGGCTCGACTGGAGCAACTTTCAAACCAAAACCATCGAGCACCCAATAGCGAGGACCGTTTAGTTTCACAAACACTGCGTCCATTTCTTTGGCGATCGCGGCGGCGTCAAGTTTCTCCCACAAATGTTGCGGGCAGTCGTTCAACATCTGTGTGCCATAAACCTCTGCATGCAAGCCGTCTTCGCGTAAAAAGATCGGCAGCACTTCGCCGTAGCGAACGCCACGCATATTGTCGATTAGTCGTTCTGCAACTTTAGATTCGGCCATGATCTCTTCTTTCGCGCGAGTGAATGGTGCAACATTAGTGCTCACGATCAGAAGTTAACGGACCGAAGCAATCTGAAGGTTTACGAGCTGAAGATGGTTTGAAGACGCAAACTTTCGCTCGGCAGCA
>CALACK010000041.1 GCA_937890395.1 uncultured Acidimicrobiaceae bacterium
GGGTGGCACACTAATCGGCACAACAACTGCAACCGCAGTAAACGGTGTTGCCACATTTTCGGATCTTGGTATCACTGGCACTTTAAACACTAGCTATACAATTACTTATAGCTCTTCTGGTTTAACAAGTGCCACTCAGACAATTACTCCAACGTCGTGATCATCAAATACACAACGCCATAACCTGCTTGATGCATTAACGCAGCACCACCCTGGGCAGTAATAATCTCATCAACTTTTTCTTTGATCACGAACTTGCAGACGAATTTAGTTCGCGATTGGTCAGTTCATCCCAGGATTGAAGATGTTAAGACCTTGTCGGTTTGCCGCACGACACAGATCTGCATCTGCACTGGCAAAGATGTCTGCACCAATTTTGAGCGCTGAAGCGAGATGAACAGCGTCGTATGCGCGAAGTTTCTCTGTCTTGGTGACGTCACACGCATCTGCCAAAAGATTCTCGTCGATATTGACGATCGTCAACCGCGCATAGAGATTATCCAAGAGAGAAATAGACGAGTTGTAGGTTGCAATACTGATGCGATCACTTTGACGTGCTCGAACTAGAGCGGCAGTTGACTCAATAACAAGTAGTTGGCAACTTGCCACATCGCCACCTTCATCCCAGTAGGACTCAACTTCATCGGTGCCGATCTCTTTGATGATTAGTTTGATGAACGCCGACGTGTCAAAGTAGGTAATCATCGGCGCTCATTGATAACGATTTCACTTACCGACCCAGTTGCCCTTAAGCGTCCGCGTGGGCGAGGGTTCTTCGGCTTGACCGCAGCACGCACTTCACCAGATGCAATCAATCGCGCCAGACGATTATCGGCCTCGGTAAGCGCGGTCAGCCTGGCGACCGGTTTGCCATGTTCGGTAACAATGATTTGCTTTCCGGCACAGACCTGGTCGATGTAATGGCTCAGTTGATTTTTGAGTTCGCGAATACCGACTTCAATGCTGTGGTCGTTCGTTATCAGATCCATACCAAAATTGTAGCCACAATCAATCTTAAATGTGGCAACAATTTATGGCGTGGCGAGTCACACCCCGACGACTTCGACCAATTTTTC
>CALACK010000042.1 GCA_937890395.1 uncultured Acidimicrobiaceae bacterium
ACTCAATGTTGTGTTGTGAGGTCAACCTTGAGCCACCAAACCCAGGCTCGCTGCGCTTCCACCATCGCATTGGCTTTACCGAAGTTGGTCAACAATCATTCGATACTGAATACACAGTTTCACTTCTCGCAAAGTTTGTGCGCGATAGGTGACCCGTATAAATAAGCTGTGTTTCTCGGCAACATGTGCATGTTTCACTAGACTTATTGCATGAAGAAATTATTGGATGTTGAAAAATCGCGGATTGAACATTACGCCGATAATCAACGAGACTCAGTGCATCGATCATCGTTATTGGTTCCGGTATTACCGAACAGCGAAGTCTCGATCAGCCTACTGAATCACTTTTTCATCAAACGACAAATTTCAAGTGTTGGATGCAGGGTGACAGCCATAGACAAGAACGGCGTCCGCTTGACTTCTCGGCTTACCACTATCAATGAACCGCGCGTTTACACAATGCATTTGCAACGTGATTTCGACGTAGACGCTGTAAGTTTCTTGGTTGAATTTTTCTCTTCTGAGAATATTTTTGTTCCGTTTCCTGCGGTTATGGTTAATCACCGAACCAAGAATGCACTCAGTAGCGTCCACTCATTTAACAGAGTTCTCGCAGACGTTTTTGAAGACGATGACGTTAATGCAATACATGTTCAAGAGGCAGCAATCGACATCACTCAAGATCCCAACTTGTCCACATTCTTTGTTCTGGCAGCAGGTCCATACAATCTTCAAGCACCAATCACGCTTCGATTAAGTAGTCGTGATTCAGAACTACATCATTCGATGAATGTCAACATCCCTCGATTCACTCAGCAAATGTTTGAATTAAAAAATATTGTGCCAGAGTGGTCGAAACTCCAGGGCACGCTGTTCATTGATCAGCCAGACCAACAATTGTTCTATGGTCGCCTATTCGTAGGTCAAATTGCCAAAGACGGTTCTTTCGTGGGCAATCATTCGTATTACGACAGTTCGCACGTTGAGGGTGAGTTTTGGAGTAACAATAATCCATCGTTTAGGACCTACCCATTAATTGGTGAACTAGACACACTGATTAGGTTCTACCCAATTATGTCTCCATCAACACTCGAATTATCTATCATCTTTAATTCGCCAATTGGTGAACCGATGGCTTCGACTAATACGAGAGCTCTGACATCTCCGAGCAACGATTTTTTTGAGTTAGATGTTAAAAAGTTGGCCCAAGAAGCGGGAATAGAAGTAAGCAAAGTTAATTCATTTACGGTTGAGGCGCGACCTTCGAGTGGAAATACGCCGACCCGTGTTAATCATCAGATTGTTTACAAAAAGTCTGCGATTGAGAGCTCAATCAATATTTCATTGCAAAATCACAACGTTATTCACTCAAAATCGAGACCCCGTACATCATGGGGTCAACTTATCAATTCATCCGAATTTGAGTCATACCTGAGCCTCGCCAATGACGGCCACGAGGATCCTGTGTCTTCTGTTCAGATCAAATTTTATGACGAAAATGGATTCCTCGCTTCCGAGCAAGTTGACGTGCCTCAACGATCTGTGAGATCGGTAAATATCACCGAGATGCTGAATCGCCAGAAGCTAAAAGCCAGTGGAGATTTTCTTTGGTACGAATATGAATGCACTAATTATTTTTTGACGGCGTTTTCGATTTCACGTCATGTAAATTCTGGCAATTGCACTGGAGAGCACTCTTTTTAGCAATGAGTCGAAATCAACGGTTCTTACTAAAATTAAATGAAAATATTTTAGAATCATTTCATGATTGTGGTGCTGATGTAAA
>CALACK010000043.1 GCA_937890395.1 uncultured Acidimicrobiaceae bacterium
TCCGAAGAAAAATCCTCAATTGATACTTGCCTCATTGTGATCGACTTTCATCAACATCTAAGTGCCAGATCAAGTCATATGTAAATAGACTTCCAGTTTCGTCATGCATTTCAATTATCAACTTGTCCATCTCAACATTCCAACGATCAACTAGAGACGAATATTTCTCTTTCATTTTTTTTTGTGCCTCTGCGATACTTGGCACACATTCGCATGAACAAATAATCTCTGTTCCTCTGCGAAAAAGTGAATAATTTCTATAACCGGAATCAAGAATCGCTTCTGCGAGTTCTGGCCAAATGTCGGTATGCGACTTATCATAAATTTCTTCAGTTCCTGCTCGGATAGAAAACTTAAAGCACATGCGTTCCATAATCAGATCGCGACTCTCTCCGGTAGGCCCGATGAGATACTTTGATACACCGCTGCCAAAGTCTCAACTGTTCGGGCGCCAAGTTCAATAGGGGAAAGATTTTCTTCTGACCGACCAAGAATCAAATCAAGCAATGCCAGTGGTGGTCCCTCACAATGATATGAGCCTGCATCTAGAGGCAGAATGGGCTCTTGTTTCGCTTCCCCATTCCTCCAAAACATCAGTCGGTCCCTTTCAAGATCAGCGTGCAATTGACCCTCAGAACCAAACACCCGATATTCCTTTTGATGACGGATTCCCTGAGATCCATGAGCGGACGCCCCACTTACAGATCCACTGGCCCCACCCACAAATCGAAGGGAAATTGCATTGTGTAATTCAACTGTTGCCTCGGCCGGACCCCCGGCAAAACAAAAAGCACTCTCTGTACGAAGCGAAGTTACCCCAAGTAACCATGCCAATGCATGTGAAAGTTGCGCTTGACCATAACCGCCACCAGAAATCTTTGGATCAGTCCAAGTTCGAGTATCCACCACATCTTTAGGGTCGCCAGTCGAACTTAGTGAAGCTCCTGTCAACAGTTCTCTGATGCCAGATGACATATGAAGCATCACATGTTCAATGTTTCCAACTCCCGAATTTCCCCAAAGTTCTAAAGCCTTTTTATATGTTGCAAGATGATTCCATCCGAACGCAACTACGACGTGTCGATTAAGTTTTTTTGCGATCTCCACCAACTCCCAGGCGTGATCGGGTCGAATAGTTACCGGCTTCTCAATTAAGACATGTGCCCCAGACTCAAGTGCGGCCTTCGCATGCTCATAATGGAAACCAACTGGGCTTGCAACAACACATAGATCAATTCCTTCGTCCAAAATATCTTTGTAGTCTTCACTGGCGACTCTGAAGTTAAATTCACTTGCAACTTTGTGCAATTCAGTTTCGCCTTTTCTACAAACCCCAATCATTTCAATTTCGTTTTCACGTTGCATCAGAGTCGGCAGATGAGAGGTCGTGGCCCAAACCCCTGCGCCAATTACCCCAACACGAATCTTGTTCACTTAAAGAGTTCTTTTGAGAGATCAGTTAAATTAGAGATAATAATTTCTTCGCATTCTGGGCCAACAGTTTCCAAGCGGTTTCCATTGTGATACGAGTGACCTGGTTCGTAACCGCCAAACGGATACTCTGCGGCAGTTGGGAAATATGCGATGTATTCATTTGAATATCCACAAAAGAATGTATAACCTGCCGCTGAACGCTCTTTTACTGCAAGACCAATTTCGTTGAAAGGCTCGCCTGGAACTGCACTAAAAGCAATATCTCCAACGCGGATTACTTGCAGATACCCATCCACTGTTGTTTCTGCATTACCTGCCCGTGCTTTAATTACTGCTTTCTCTGCCCAAATCTTGTAATACTCGAGCGGATTGAGACGACCACGCATTTCGCGCCAATTTAGAAAATCTTTATCCTTATCGATCTTTTTGAGATCTTTAGCTGCAACTTCATAATTAATCGAATACTCTTCAAGTTTGTCTTCAACTTGCTTCGTTGTGGGTAGCGACTTCAAAGGAAATGTCACATACCTTCCCATGCCACCAACTTTTTGGCGAGGCTGCTCATCTTTAGCCACATGTCTAAATAGGTTGATCGGTGTTGCGGACCCGTAGTCAATTTGTTCAATCGTCGTATCAGAACTTTTGATTCTGCTGAACGCAGCAAGTGCTTCGAAACCGAGTCTTTCACCAAACTTCTGCTCAGGTCCCTCTTCAGAATAAAAGCCTTCCAACGGAAGGACATTGCCGGCAGCTCCTTGCAAAAAAATGCATGTAGCATTTGTCGCTTTTTCAACTACTTCTCGCACCACTCCTGGATAATCAGGTCCGATGTATCTACTTTCCCCACCCAGAACAACAGGATGACATGCAAAACCAACGATCACAACTTTTGCTGTCCCATCCGTACGATCAAACCGAACAACTTGAACCTCGGTGTCTAGAACACCGTCACGGTTCCAACCTAAAATCACGCGTCCATCTTTTGTGCGCTCTCGCCGATTGACTGAGATCCCGTCAGCTTTACCACTTCCTGCTGCGACTCTCACGGCCTCCATATTTTGAGTCGCAAGGAAAGCAACGCTATTTAATCGATCTGGCAACGTTCTAATGTAATTTATGTTTTCTTCTGAAATATTACGAAGATCACCCCCGAGTTTGTGAAGTGTCATGTCATCAAACGGATGAGGCCCCGCGTGCGTGTGCGAGTAGTTAAGCAGAACCGAGTCCGCCGAACATCCGACGGTTTTGCCGACCAACTCTCTAATAAGTTTTCCTTGTTCAATTCCTATTCCCACTAAATCGAAACCAATTATCACAACGCGGTCACCACTAGTTTCATCTTCAATTACCAACGCTGTGGCAGTGAGCGGTGCCAACATTCCTTTAACTGGTTCAAATCGACGGATGAATCCCACGCAGTCCATTGGTATTGGCGGAGTGATATCTAATCTTGCAACGCCTACTTTTAAGTTGGTTTTCACTTTCACAATAATTCCCCCAATAGTAATTAATTTAAGTGCACTACTAATTATTCAATAACAACTTCTGCAAATACTCCCTCAGAAAATAACTCTCAGTCGTGTTATCAACACGATCACATCCCCACTTCTCCATCCACACAAATTCGCTCGCAATCCAACCCGAGTAGCCATTTTTGACAAGTCCTGAAATAAGCAACTCAAGATTCAGTTGGTTATCACAGACTCGAGTCTGCATAACGCCAGGACCAGCTGGTCGGATCTGTACATGCCGAGTGCGTGAAATTAGTGGCAACATAGATTCAACCGAAAACCCGAGAAATCCAAAATGAGATGGATCAAGAGTGATCGTTAGCGCAGGACATAATTCAAGCAATTTCAAGGTCGAAGTTGGATCTTCGATCAACGATCCGACGTGTGGCTCAACGGATGTTGCTAGCCCCTCTTTTAACGCGAGTGATGCAAGAACCGAAAGTCTTTCAGCTGACAAATTTAACGCTTCATCGTGACTTACCCCAGGCTCCACTACTCCTGGCAGAAGAGTTATTCCGTTTGCACCAACAATTTTAGTAAAACGAACTACAGCTGAAAATATTTCTTGGAGTTTCTCCCAATCACCATCTACCGTGCTGGTCGGAGAAAGTTTTTCAAGCGTTGAATCTGAAGTGAGAAACACATCAGCAACTACTAGACCTTCATGTCTAACAAGATCAAGAGTTTGATTTGCTACAAAAACTGGATCCACTAGGACATCTGGAACTGTCACATGGGTTTGCGTGTTAAATATTCCGATATCAACTGCTTTGAAGCCAAGTTCTGATATGACTTTCAAGACTGATTCGTGACTCAATTTTGGCCACGTATAGTCGCTGCAAGATAGACCTAATACCATCTCGAAAAATCCCTTAGTTCATCGCATTCGGTATTTCTGAATTACTGCTTCTTTAATTTCAACACCAAGACCTGGCCTATTCGGTGCAGAAATAAATCCGTCAGTGTGCCAAAAAGGCTGTTCAACTAATTCATGCTGCATTGGGTTTTCAATTGGCTTAAGTTCGAAAAGCAAACATCGATTTGATGAAGCAGATAGAGCCAAACTTGCTGCCGTGATAATTGCGCTACTCCAAGCATGCGCGTTGAACCAAAGTTGCGATTGTTCAACTAATCCAATCAATTCTCTGAAACCAGTGATGCCACCGACGCGCCCCGGATCGCATCCAACAACATCTACTATCCCTGACTCGATGAGTCTTCGATATTGGTCTGTTGACCAACAGCGTTCGCCAGTGCCAACCAACGTGGTGCAATGCGACCGCAGGTGCTTAAAGCCTTGAATATCCCAAGGTTCCAATGGCTCTTCAATCCAGCGAAGATCATATTCTTCAAATGCCATGGTTATTTTTGTCGCATAAGATGCGTCCCAACGAAGATGTTGACCTCGGTCGAACATAATGTCTGGCTTTGGACCGAAGCTCTCTCGTAGCATCTTCATGAAATTCACATCGCGATCAAATTCATAACCGAGACGAGCGTCACCCTTTTTGCCCAAGCCAATTTTTACGCCTTGGAAACCACTCTCAACATATTTCGTGTGTTTTTTGACTTCATCTTCTAAAGATGCACTAAAGGCGTGTGTTGAAGCAATCACAGGAATCTTTGTTTGGACTGCGCCTCCAAGCATCGTGATCAAAGATTGACCGGACACTTTTCCGCGAAGGTCCCATAACGCGATGTCAATGGCGCTACGTGCAAAAGCCGCTATTCCCTCAGGGCCATACCACCACGATCGAGCAGCGATATCTCGATAAATTGCTGTATTTTCAAGTGGGTCGCGACCAATTAACAAATCGCTCATTCCGTTGATGATCACCTCTGTTGCCCGACAGGCTTCAGGCCACATTGAAATGGCTTCACCCCACCCGACAATCCCGTCATTCGTCTCAATTCGACATAAAGTCAAATTCCGAATTGTGCCGTTATCGTTTGGCTCTGGATACGAAACCGAAATCGGCTCTACTTTTAAAATCTTTGACATCTTAATCCCCACAAGCCCTATAAGTAAAGGCTCTAACTACTGGTAACGATTCCAATAATAGTGAGTGAGTTGGTATTTGTCAATTCCCTACAGAGCCCAACTGGCTAGAACAAGAAATTCAAACGCGAAAATTAGATTGGGGGCGTCGACGTAGCTCGAGCAATGTAATGAGTCGAAAGAACTCGTATTT
>CALACK010000044.1 GCA_937890395.1 uncultured Acidimicrobiaceae bacterium
CGTTCGCCGCGCAAATAATTTGACCACTTGCCCTGCGCTTTGTATTGCTTGTATTGCACAATTGCAAAACAATTAAACATCAAAAACAGCGAGATCACGATGCCGTACACGAACCCTGGCGGTGAGGCTTCTGCAGGACCTTTTGGTGAAATCAAGTTAATCACTGCTGCAATCCACGGGATGCTTCCAGCGATACAACCAAACCAAAACGGCAATAAGTCGCCATCACCCGGAGTCGTATATTTCTCTTGCAACCAGCCGAACAAAATCATGCAAACATTAACCCCGAAAATGCCCAGCAATGCGATGTAGTCAGCGGTGCCGTTTAGTTGCATAATCACGATGATCATGATTGATGACGACAGCGAATATTCAACCCAACGAAATACGTTGATATGTTTTTTCAAACCAGTCGAGTATTTTTTAAACATCGCTGGCGAACTAATAAAAAAATGAAAAAAAGCTGACAGCGCCAAAAACGCCGCAACCATATAGCTGATATTTAGGTTGAAAAAAGTAATCGGATCAGAAAAGTTTCCAGTGCCCGGTGCCTCGGTGAGATAGATCGCATTCACTGGCAATTTGGCATCGTTGGCTAAAAACAAGATGCCCAGTAGCGACACCAAGTGCAACGCACCTGCAATTAAGTTCAGGCGTTTTAGTTTGTTGATTTCAGTATCTATAGTCATGTGCACTCCGACCTTTGTAGTTGTTGCAATTTGCAAATAAAAACTACTACAAGCGATTAACTTGTTTTCGCTTCTTGTCGCAAAACTTCTGAACTCGGTTTAGTTGTGCGATCTGCGTCAATAATCCCAAATTGCAGGTCGTATCCGTGCAGCCATTCGTAGTTATCAACGGCTGTCCAATGAAAGAATCCACGAATATCTATGCCTCGTGCAATCGCCTTGTGCACGATGTCTAGCCCAGCAGTTAAGTACTTCGAACGCTCGTTGTCGTCAGCAGTGCCAACGCCATATTCGGCCACAATTAAAGGGGTATTTGGAAGTTCTTGGCGAAGTCTTTTCAGCACGAGCGCGAGCCCGTCAGGCCAAATTGCATAGCCAAGTGGCGAAATCTTTTCGGCCTCTGGGTAGGCGACAATCTTGCCGTTGCGAACCCCGTGCGCCGAATAATACGAGAACCCAAACATGTCAAAACATCCAGCCAAGTCGGGCCGCAAAACCGGCTCACGCGTGCCGATTTGCAGAATACCATCACGAAATAGTTTGATACCGGTGTTCCAATTCGCATCGTAAAAACGCTCCGCAAATTTATGTGTCGCAATTTCATCGTCAAGCAACTCAAGAGTTGACAAACCGA
>CALACK010000045.1 GCA_937890395.1 uncultured Acidimicrobiaceae bacterium
ATGCACTCGACGCAATGTTCGTAAATGGCACCTCAGGCAGTCTTTCAAGTGGTCTGCATCACGCAAAGTGCGGCAAGGCCGAAGGATATTGTTTCGTTAATGGTCTTGCGCTCGTAGCGCAGAGAGCGATTTCTAAACACGGGGTGGAAAAAGTTGGGGTGCTTGACACTGATGCGCACTGTGGTGGCGGAACATTTGAACTAGTTGGCGAAAATGAACAAGTACTTCTCGCAGATGTGAGTTGCAATTCATACGATAGTTGGCAGCCAAGTTCAGATCGGCACTATTTAGAGATCGTCGGTAATGCACGCGAATACCTTGACGCAGTGACACGAGCACTTGACCACCTTGAGGGTGTTGATGCAATTATCTATAACGCAGGTATGGACCCGTTTGAAGGTTGCGATACAGGTGGCATGCGCGGCATCACACGAGAAATTCTCGCAGAACGCGAAAGACTTGTCGCGCAATGGTGTGAAGATACACAGACCCCAGCAATGTTCGTTTTGGCCGGCGGATACGGCGGCAGAAACTTAGATCTCGATGGCGTCGCACGATTGCACTTACCAACTATCAAAGAGTTCGCCAGAATACGCATTACACCTAAGTTAAAGAACTAGAGTTATGTGCATTATTACTAAAACTATTTAGTTTTTACATCTCTTCGATACATATATATAGGTATAAATGAACTCTCGCCGACAGACCCCAAAACCACCCCTAACCAAGTGGCCGGCCCGCTTTCATGTAACTGCTGACCTCATTGCTTTGACGATTAAAGATGGCGTGCTGCAAGTTGCCGTTGTGCAACGAGACTCTGATCTTGCCTGTATCGACACCAAGAGAAATGGCGAGGTTCGCGAAATAAAAAGAGATATGGCACATCACTGGGCGCTACCTGGTGGTCATGTTGACTTTGAAAATGACGACATTGACGAAGCCGCTGCCCGCGAATTAAAAGAAGAAACCGGCATCGAAGTCGAAATTGATTCGCTGATTCAAATCGGTGCTTACGGAAACCTGGGTCGAGACCCGAGGCCTGGGCGCACAGTGTCTGTCGCCTACCTGACTTTTCAACCGATGTTTTCAAGACCGATTGCTGGCACAGAT
>CALACK010000046.1 GCA_937890395.1 uncultured Acidimicrobiaceae bacterium
CGCACGCTCGTGGTGTGCCGTGGATGCTCTATCTCGATCGCGCTGAGGTTTTTATTCGATGAATGCTGACCAACACCAAGACGACACGCGAAATCTACAAACTCGGCGAGCGGCGTTGCAAGCGGCAGACGCTGATTATTTTTAATGCTTTGACCCGTGCAAGTAATAATCAAACGATCTTGAGCTGCAAGCATTGCATCAAGCAAAGATCGGCGCACATCGAGCCGAGCATCTGAGTCGCCAACCATCCGCTGGCGTTCAATCAAATCGTCGCCTTCGCCCTCACTAGACGACAAAGAATCTTCGTCAAAACCAACAACACAAACAACACGAAACGGCACACCTCGTAATGGGATCATCGAAGTCGCAGTGATTGCACCGGTGCGCAACGGCTGACGACCCGGCACTTCATTGAGCATCTGGTTTAGTTGTGTGGCAACATCGCTGTAATCAACTTCAACTGTGTTGCCAGCCGCTGATGCACGCAACGAACTGAGTTGCTTGAGTGGCATCGCAAGATCATCGCAAGTTTCACCGCACAAACTAACGATTGCGGTTTCAATCGCATCACACCACTGTTCGACTGTGTGTCGTTGAGTTGCAAGATCAGAAAGTTGCAACACCGCATCGAAAACACGAATAAGCGCAGAGATCTCGTCAATGTCTGAGAGATCGACATCATCGAGCGCGTCAACCGCGAGCGAGTCGAAAGTTTGCGTGCCGTCGGCAACTAGGGCGCCAAGCAGCATTTGCTCGAGCCCAGCACGCCACGTGTGTGCGCTTAGTTCGGGTGCGTTTAATCCGTTAAGTTTTCGATGCTCAACGGTCAAACCCCACCTGACGTTTGCATTTTCGACGTAGCGATACCAATGCTCTACGCCTTCAGAACTGACACCAAGATTTTCGAGAACTAGTGGTGAGGTCGCAACCGACAGAACCCCCTCAATTGAGCAACGTGATTGCACTAGATCAATCAGGCTCGCAAGCAATGCTGAACCTTCGCTTATTTGACGAATGCCTCGGTCTGCGACAACAAGCGGAATCTTCACACCGCGTTGAGTGCCACCCGCGCTCGCGACTGGGCTTGGGCCGTGGCCAGTGCCAGTGCCGATCTGCACCGTGCGAGCAAATGTCGCTTCTAGATATGGCGCTGCGGTCATAATATTTGGGCACAGCACCACAATCTCGTGTGGTTGCAGATCTTTGAGATCGCTAAATGCGTGCAACAGTGCATCGTGCAGCACTTCAATTTGTCGACCCAAGTTATGACAACGATGAATCGTGAGCGAATGATCTGCTGTGTCGACTGCCGTTTTGGTCGGCTGCAATTGTTGGCTAACTGTGTGTTGAATGCGGCCGAGCAATGTTTGTGCAGTTTGCGAATTCGCGCCACCGTATTGCGCATGAGTCGACTTGATACCTTGCGAAGCGAGCAAAGTTTCGAGCTCTTGCGAACCCATCAACCACGAATTAACAAGCGGGTCAATATCGGTTGGCAAAGCCGGCGATGGATTTCGTTCGGGAATCAAACCAATCGCCGCACTCACGCTCGCCGTCGCGCTCGCCATCGCGCTCGCACCCGCTGTCACAGTTGAGCTCGCCGCCACCGCCCATTTTTTTGAAATCGCCGGCGACGGGTGAACCAACACAACTCGAATTTCAACATGTTCTTTGAGTTGCAATAATGCATCAATTTGCCCAGGGCTCAACGACTGAAACCCAACTACCAAAATCTGTTTCGGAGTTTTCACAGACAACTCTGGCTTTCGCGCGGCCGGGCTCGGTTGGCCAATGCGTTTTCGAACTGCACTCCATAATTCGAATTGCCACATATCGGTGACGTTGAGTTGTTTGGCATTCGGGTTGTGCGCGGTTGGGCTGACCGCGGGCTTGCCCTGCTCCCACAGGCGAATCATTGCAGGGCGACGAACGTGGTAGCGATCGAATCGATCGGCGATTGCGCGCGCAGCAATCAACTGACCGCCTGACCGATTGATTAAATCTTCATATTGTGCGTCTGTCGAAATTACATCGAGCACATGAAACATCAGGTTCTCTATGAGCCACTGGTCGTTCTCATCAGAAACATTTGGTTTGAGAAACTTGGTTAACGAACCAGGAAAGTCGATTTCGACGTTGGCGATAATGCCATCTGTCTTGCCGATGCCGCTCGTGCCAAGTTGTTTGGCAACTTCTGACATCAGCCACGCCTTAACGCCGGCGGTCGGCACAACAATGTGCTGTTTTGCGAACAGATCAACAGGCTGGCGAAGATAATCAACGACAGGTTGAAGAACGTCAGTAAGCCGACTGACATATTCAACTTGAAGACTCATCACACGGATGTTACTTCACCTATGTGACACGCTCTCAGAGCAAATAGTTATCTTTTTTTCTTGCTCTTTACAAATTTCGAGGTGAGGCTGTATCCGCGTTAGCTCAGGGCCGAAATTTCACGCACCACATTGAGGTCGGTGAACTTGATCTCAAGATTCTCAGGCCAGTCACTACCCGACTTTTTCGTCACCTCGAGTTCATTGTTTTTTTGAGCATCTTCATATGAGTCAAAACGGATCATTGCAACAACTACCCCAGGGCGATTCTTATCGGTACACAAAGTCATGCCGCGAACAAAAGTTTGACCTTTCGCCTCTGTCAAATAGCGCTCAGACCGTTCGATCGCAGTAGCAATATCCATTTCGTATTCCATGATTTGAATAAATTCCATGTCAGGTTCCTTCTTTTGATCGGGTATCTGTAACGCCAACTGACGATGCTCCATAATATACACAACCATTAGCGACTGATATGAATTATCCTTGAGGCGGATTGAATATGCCCCCGACTTCGCCACTCCCTCCAGAGCTCGAACGTCTCAATCAGATATACGTTGAAACTTGTGAGGCTTTTAACAAGGGCGAAGTTTCTGCAGAATTAGCGCGTTCTACGATTCTTGGGCTGAGTTTCACAGATCAATCTGGTCGCATCTGGGTAGTTGACACAAAAAGATCTGGCAAGCGCGCAGCATTTACATGTGACCAGCCACCGCACGTTACTCAACCAACCTCTGTGGTCACATCTCAGGCAGAAATCAAAAATGAAACACCCCCAGAGCCACTTCACGAATCGAACGATGTAGCCGAAGATTTTGTTTCTCGTCGAAACTTTATTAACGAGTTGTCAATAAAGTCGGCGGTAATCGGCGTTCTTGGGGCATCTGTGTTATACGAAGGCTTTCGGCAACTGCGTGGTTCTGAGAGTAGTAGCGAAATAAAATCAGGAGAACCCAGCAGCAACGCAACCGAATCAGATGTACCCGCGAGTGAATACATCCCAGAAGAGCCGGGATGGTCAACGAAGGTTACTGAAATTGCGTTGAACGCCGACATTGAGTTTGGTCGATCAGTAGACAATGTGCCGCTCACGTTTTATCGGCGACAATCTGGTGTTAATGGCGCCCGCGTACTGGTGATCGGGTGCATTCATGGTGATGAATTTGTTGGCAACCGGGTCGTAGATATTTTGCGCGACATGCCACTTGCCGGCAACATCGACTTGTGGACAGTTCGCACAATGAACCCTGATGGTCAGCAATTGCGTACGCGCCAAAACGCGAACGGCGTAGACCTGAATAGAAACTTTCCTGGTAGGTGGCAGAAAATTGGTGAGCCAGGTTCATGGCAATACTCAGGCCCTGACAGCGCAAGTGAACCAGAAGTGCAGAGTTTGGTAAAGCTTGGCGAACTCGTGAGACCACAGTTCGTTATTTGGTACCACCAGGATTACTTTCGTATCGGGCCTGGAACCGGGCACGAGGGAAATGTTCGCGCGAAATATGCTTCACTAGTTGGGCTGCCACTTGAAGAATTAGATTGCCTCTGCGGTTACACAGGTGACAAACCGCTGCTTGAAGCAGTGTTCGGTGGCACTGGTACAAACTGGGCAAAGTCATTTCAAGAGCCAACCGGCGTCAGCATGACTGTTGAATTTGGACCAACCCTGAGCGAAGAAGACGCTCAGCGCAATGCCCAAGCAGTAGTTGCAGTCGCTAACGAATTTTTCTAAAGTCGCCTTTTTTTACCGCAAACTTTCTTGCGGCTTTTCCCGTCTTCATAACAATATATTTTGGTATCAGCGACATTGAATTTCGTAAGAAAATCTGTTTCCTGAGGCAAATTATTGGCGGATGTACATGGATATACGGCGACGAACGGACACGGATTATCTGTGTTTTCAGCGACGGCTGTACTGATAAACGCACCAAGTGCCAATGCACCAACAATGCTGAGATGAATTCCATCTGACCTAAACCACAACTTCTGACCAGCGCTGTGAGCATTCCAATCGGCTAGCGCAAAGTGTTGCGGATCGCGGGCCACCGTTTCGCGAACCACTGTATTGAAATCGGCATACACAGAGCGCTTTCCATTTGTTCCCGGAGCGGGAAAATATAGCGATTCTTTGTAGGTGATAACAATTATCTTCAGATTCTTCGCAACAGCAACATCAATGAGATCTTTGTATTCATCTCCAATTTTTTTTACGCTGCTGTCATACCCCACCATTAATACGACAGCATCAAACGATTCGGTATTGTCTTCTAAAACGGTGACTACATTCTTTGGGGTTCTCATCTCACGACCAAAACACGACCACTCTGAAATTCTGCGGCACGATTCTGCGTCAAGCGTGTATGTGAACCCGCTCAATGAGTTCGTCGCATCTTTAAACCACCGCAGCGAAGCCATTGTCGAATCGCCGAGTAATAAAACATTTACTGGCTTGACTAGTGGTAGAACTACTTGAGGTTCGCCAGAAGCGACATCAGAAATTGCTTCTTCTTGCGTTGCTTGCGGGTCTTGCGTTGCTTGCGCCGCTTGTGCTTCTGCCATTTGCATAGCCCCCGCATCAATTTTTGGTGCAACTGCAAACAACACGACTACGGCCGTCAAACTCAGCGACAACGCAATACCCGCAGCAGACAAACTACGCGCAGAAATATCTGAGAGCCATCTGTTGTGACGAACTGGATTTTCAATTTCGCGATACGAAATTGCAGACAACACAATTGCCGCAACCACGATCAACGCTTTGCCCCATGCAGGTGGCGCACCGAACCGCGCTTCGATTAACACAAGCAATGGCCAGTGCCACAGATACAACGAGTAGCTGCGCGCACCAAGACTTTGCAGAGGTTCAAGCGAGAGAAGTGATATCGGCCCAAACTTTGCGCTTCCGGCAACCAAAATAAACACCGTCGCTGCGACAGGAAGTAACGCTGCATAACCAGGGAAAATAGTTTTCTCAGTGAACCACACTGCAGTACCGATAACCGCAACGAGTCCGATCCATCCAACTACTGCTCTCAACATGCTCGGGATCTTGTCGACATGCGAACCTGCAAGTGCGAGTAATGCTCCTGCGCTTATCTCCCAGAAGCGTGCATGCGGAAGGTAGTAACCAGCACCTGGATTGCCCTTGGTAATTAAAATTGAAGCAGTCAGAGATGCGGCACCAGTAACGACCCCTACGCCGAGCAACCACTTTTTCCAATGGGTTCTTCCAAACTTCACCGTGACAAACACCAACAGCGGCCACAGCAAATAAAACTGCTCTTCTACTGCGAGTGACCAAAAGTGCCGCAGCGGCGATGGGGCGGTAACCCCCGAGAGATAATCGGATGTTCGAAAAAACAGCACGATGTTGGCGCAAAAACCTAACGCACCAAGACCGACAGCGCTAAGTTCGCGAACTTTCCCGGGTTCAAGCATGAATAGACCGGCGACAACTGTGAGTAACGCGACAAGTATCGACATCGGCAGAATTCGTCGCGCGCGTCTGGCCCAGAAATTTAGTAAGTCGATTGAATTGCGCTCGCCCGCTTCATCAATTAGCAATTTCGTAATCAGAAAACCTGAAATCACAAAAAATACATCGACGCCGATGTAACCGCCAGGCAACCACGGCACCCCGGCGTGGCTAAGCACCACCAGCCCGACTGCAAGTGCGCGCAGACCTTCGATGTCTTTGCGGCGCGTTTTCATCTTTGAGACGCTATCTATTAGTAATAAACGTGTGACGCGACAACGCTAGAACTCAAGTGTTTAGTGGCAAGTGGCACTGACTTGCCGAGACTTCTCTACACTTTGAGTCGTGTCAGGTATTCGCCGGCTAAATCATGCAGTTCTCTATGTGACTGACGCGCAACAGAGTGCCGCGTTCTATCGAGACGTACTTGGTTTTTCAATCGGTGCAACGAGCAAGTCACAAGGTACCGGTTTGTATCACCTTGCCTGGCAGGTCGACACGATCGACGAACTTGCCGCGATTCGAACAAAGTTGGCAACAGCACGCGCACTCAAGGGCGAAAGTGACCATGGTGTTTCAAAGAGTCTCTATGGGCACGACCCCGACACTATTGAGTTTGAAATTATGTGGATGGTGCCCGAATCGCATTGGGGCACATATGCGACCAACGCAATTGTTGCCTCACTTGATATCGCAGCCGAAGTCGCGCGATGGTCAGGTGTCGTGACAACGAATTAGCCGCTTAGTT
>CALACK010000047.1 GCA_937890395.1 uncultured Acidimicrobiaceae bacterium
GCCAAGTGTTCGAAGTTGAAGTTTGCGCATTCCTGCAAGCCAGCGCTGATGCTCGGTTGCTTTCTTGGCAACAAATTGTTCAACTTCAGGATGCGGCAAAATTAAAAAAGTCTCTTCACGAAGCGTCGCCACAACAATCTCGGCAACTTGCTGTGGTTCGAGTACGACACCCGAAGCCCGAACAACATTGCCGTTGTCGGCAGCTGTTGCTTCATCTGAGCGGCGCAACATATTTGTATTGACACCTTGCGGGCACAAGCAACTCACGCGCAACCCACGGTTGCCGTAAGTAATCGAAAGCCATTCGGCAAAAGCAAGTGCGGCATGCTTTGTTAGCGAATATGGGGCAGAGCCAATAGCGGTAAGCAAACCAGCAGCCGACGCGGTGCTAACAAAATATCCATGACCAGCGGCTAGCCAGTCGTCGATCAAATATTTCACTGCCCAGCGGTGGGCATGCACGTTGATTGCAAAAGACGTGTCCCATACTTCTTCGGTGGTTGTGAGATCGGTGCCCATCGCCACACCAGCATTTGCATAAAAAAGATCAATGAAGCCTAAAAATTGTTTCGACTTTGCAACCAGATCTGCGTTTGCATGTTCGGTCGATAAATCACATGCAACTGCGAAGGCCGAATTTGGTCGCTTGGCGTTTAGTTGCGCAACCACCTCATCCAAAAGTTTTTGATCGCGGTCGGCAAGAACTACTCGCGCACCCTGGCTATGAAATGCTTCAGCAACTGCTTTTCCGATGCCGTTTGCTGCGCCTGTTACAACGGTATTTTTGTTGGCTAAATCCATATTGTGATGTTACGCACAAGCAGGGCATCGCTACTATTCGAAAAACTGTGCTTGTAATAACGATGTGACAAGCTTCAGTCATAATTAGAGGGGCAAAGCCGTCGCCCAGTGTGTTGCTCGCACTAGCCTTCGTTTCACCAGCAAGTTCGGTTTACCAACAAAATAGTCAAAATTTTCATAAAAATTTATCGAGAGGTTAAAGCACATGACAGATTCACGTGAAGCAGCAGTCATTACCGAAGCCCTTGGTGTAATCGACAAGGCGCTTGGCGAAATGTTGCAGCGCGAGTTGGTTTCAACCGGCGAAGTCGCAGACTTATTGCTTGATGTGCGGTTGTTGTTGACAACCAGCGCAACCGCTTCTACGCCTGAGGTCTAATCTTGACGCGCTCTTGCGCGGGGTTTAGAAAAACAAAATTACAACATGCACAAGAAGGCCCATCGCGCTACCAATAAGAGCACCGGCAAAAATGTCGGTGGCGTGGTGAATACGCACGGCGACTCTGCTGGTGGCGATGATAACTGCGAACACAAACCATGTGGCGATTGCGGGCCAAGTTGACCAGCGAGTCAATACAACGGCAGCAAAAAAAGCAGAACTTGCGTGCCCACTTGGAAAACTCGAAGTTCGAGGTTTGCGAATTTTGAATCGCGTGTCACCTTTAACGGTCGGTCTTTCGCGCTTGAAAAACGGTTTGATGCCCTGATTAAGAATCAGGCTCTCGATGCCCATTAGCGCAGAAAGAATTAGTGCTTGCTTGATGCGAGTGTTGTCGGCAGCTGCGCGCACAACGCCGACGATGTGCCACAGCATGCCGAAGTCGCCAAGCGCAGTGGCAGTTGTGAACAACCAGATCGTCGGTTTGAAATTACGAGTCGGCTCTAAAAATTGATCAACTCTCAGGTCGAATGCGTGTAATTTCGCTCGACGAGATTCATTCATGAGATATTTCTAGTCTCTCGGAATCACTGGATAAAGCTGTGGCGCTTTAATTTTTGCCTGTGAGTCATCGCCACCAAATGCGGGGCACCATTGTTTGAATGCACAAAAGTTACATAACCCAGATTTGTTGGTGGCGAAAATGCCCGACTGGCAAGACTCTGCAATTTGATCAAATGTTTTAATTGCTGCTGCTTCACACTTGGTATTTGATTGTGTCGTGACTTCTACTTCTATCGGTGTGCTCGACTTTAGATACATCAGTCGAAGTTTTTTTGGCAGTTCGCCGCGCACGCGCAAACATAATGATGCGTAAAGGTGCATGTTGTCCATTTTATTGGCGCCAAATTTCGCAAATGGAATCTTGCCAGTTTTGTAATCGCTGATAACTAGCTGATCATTTTCGTCGTATTCAAGCCGATCGATGATTCCGCCAAGAACAAATTTGCCAAAGTCTGCTTCAAGTTTTAACTCAAGGCCGATTACGTTTGTGTTTCTCGGGTTTTCCATTCGGTAGTAACCATTCAAGATGTCGCGCGAATCTTTAAAGAATGCGTCGCGAGCATCGTCGCTTAGACCGAGTGCCATAAATCTGACTGATGATTCGTATTGAGTTTTGGTCACAGCGAATGCTTCAAGCGCGGCTTCTGGAGTGCGGAACTCTGAGTCGTGGGCGAGCAACAACTCAAGCACTCTGTGAACGAAGTTGCCTTTAACTAAATGTATTTGCGGTGGCTCAGGAAGTTTTTCAATCGAGACAAATCGAAATTGCATTGGGCAAGTTCGAAAACTGCTAATCCTCGAAGGTGACAGGGTTAATGGGATTGGATATACAGGTGCTGTCACGACACGATCAATCTACGACATGCTTTTTAGCAGCACTAGTTTTTGGTAAAACTGGCATGTTAAGAAGTGAGCCCATCAACTTCTCGCACAAGTTCGGCAAGGCGGTTTGGCTGTTGCATCGGTCCAAAGTGTCCAAGATCTGACCACTGAATAAACTCTGAATTTGGAATTTCGTTAGCGATAAGTTCAGACCATGATGATGGTTGCATCGGTGCAACTACACCTGCCACGATCCATGTCGGCACTTGCAATAAGTGCAGTTGCTCCCAAGTTTGGTGCGATGCACCTGTCTCATAAGTTCTTGCTTCATGCTCAGGATTGCACTTGAGAACTACGCAATGTTCATTAGTTTCGGCAATCTGCGCATCGTTAAAACCATAATCGACATATGCGCGTAGAGACTTTTCAGCGAACACATTCATCGGTGGTTTTGAAGAATAGTTGGCAAAAGCTTCGTCTCGTGACGCAAAGGTCGTGCGTCGTCGTCGAGCGCCTTCAACCAATGGGCTGGGCTTGTGTGATGTCGTTTGAGTGTTGCGCATCGATGCCGGAAAGATGATCGGCTCATAAAGAATTAATGCTCTGAAAAGCTCAGGCTCAACTAGAGCTGCCATAGCCAGTGCCGCGGCGCCCATTGAATGCCCAACAGCGATTATCTGATTTATATTTTGTAGCGATCTGGCAACCGCGAGTGCGTCGTCGCAATAACCTTGCCAAGCAACAGGCCAGTCTTGAACCAATAGTGAGTCGCCGTACCCTCGAAAGTCGAAGGTTGTGCACGCGTAGTCGGTTTGCAGTGGCTCAATTACCGGATCAAAACATCGACCATGAAAACCTGTGGCGTGAGACAGCATCACTGCGGGCTTTACGTTGAGTTGCGATTGCGTTTTTCTAGATTTGTCTACCGGGTTGTCGTTCAGACCGTAGTTATAAACACTTAATTCAACTGAGTTGGTTGATGCGATGTGTTCGGTAGTCAACGAGATGATGGTCATACTATTGCATTAGGTCGGTTCTTTGCACTATGTTGAGACGATGCCTAAAAAACAAACACCTGCAAAGAAAACTGCTGCGAAAAAAACTGCTGCGAAAAAAACAGTTGCTAAGAAAACAGTCGCGAAAAAAACAGCCGCAAAAAAAACAGTTGCGAAAAAAACAGTCGCAAAAAAAGCGAGCAGTCCGTCTAAGCGGCTCCCAAAGATCAGCGATCTAGAAGCAATTGCAAAGCGGGTGGAAGTATCCAAAGAAAAAGGCAAGATTTCTGTTGCTAGCACTGGATCACAAACCAAGTCTTCGACTGGTTCGACGCCATTTATTGACGTTGCTAAAGTATGGGACGCTTTGGTTAAGCGGTTCAAGAATCTAGTAGGTCAAAAATAATTCAGTTATTTTAGGTCTTAGAGGATATTGCACTCAGATCTATTGCCAACTAACCTGTGGCGATGGCCACAACTAAACGAAAACCCGCTAAAAAAACCGCTAAAAAAAGTGCTAAGAAGAGCACTCGTAAAGTAGCTAAAAAGAAGAGCATTAAAAAGAGCTCTCACAAACTAGCTAAAAAGAAGATCGTTAAGAAAAGCGCGAAAAAACTGGTCGCCAAAAGCTCTAAGAAAAATGTAAATAAAAGTCCACGAAATCTGTTAAATGCGATTAAAGATGTCGGGGGTATCGTCCGTTATCACGCCAAGAAACAGCCAAACGCGGTTTCTCTTGTGCTGGGTGAACGCACTCTTACCTGGGCGCAATTACTCTCGCGGTCGGCGCAAGTCGCGCAGGGTTTAAAACGAGCAGGCGTAAAGGCCCAGGATCGCGTCGCATTTTTAGACAAAAACGGCATTGAGCACTTCGAAGTTTTCTACGGCTGTGCGCTACTCAACTCGGTCAGTGTCGATGTCAACTGGAGACTCGCAGCGCCAGAAGTTTTATTTATTGTCAACGACTCGCAGGCCGAAGTGCTAATCGTCGGCCAGGAGTTTGTGCCAGTGCTTGATGCAATCATTGGCGAACTGACTCGAGTCAAAACAATCATCGTGATTGGCGGACACTCGAACCATGACGATTATGAGCGATGGGTCAATGCTCAATCAGCGACCGATCCAAAAGTGCCAACTAAGAGCAGTGATGTTGCGTTTCAGCTGTATTCAAGTGGCACCACTGGTCGGCCAAAAGGCGTGATGCTGACAAACGACAATTTTTTTGCGCTTCTTCCTGCTGCGCAAAAAATTTGGCATATGTCTGAGAAAACGATAAATCTTGTGGCGATGCCGCTATTTCATATTGGTGGTGGCGGTTGGGCAACGGCAGGACAATATTGTGGTGCGCGCTCAATAATTATGCGCGATATTAATCCTGCAGAAATACTTGCGTGGATTGAGAAGTACCGAATCACTCACGCGTTTATGGTGCCTGCGCTGTTGCAGTTTGCGCTTGCAATGCCAAATATTGGCACAACAGATTTCTCGAGCCTTGAACTAATTGCTTATGGCGCATCACCGATTTCTGAATCAGTTCTTGAAGGTGCGATTAAGGCATTCAAGTGTCCGTTTATGCAGGTCTATGGGTTGACAGAAACGACGGGAGTTGTGACGGTTCTCGGACCAGAAGATCACGACTTGAGTTCAGTCAATAAGGGCCGCTTGCGTTCGTGCGGCAAACCGTTTACGGGCATTGAGTTGCGAATTGTGGATTCGGAAACCGCCAAAGATGTTCCGTTGGGAGAAGTTGGCGAAATTTGGATTCGGTCTCGTCAAGTAATGAAGGGCTATTGGAATATGCCTGAAGAGACTGCGAAGTCAATCGTTAAGGGTCAATGGTTTAGATCAGGTGATGCTGGATACTTCGACAAAGATGGCTACGTCTATATTTTCGACCGAGTTAAAGACATGATCGTGTCTGGCGGCGAAAATGTTTACCCAGCAGAAGTTGAGAATGCGCTGATGGCGCATCCGGCTATCGCCGATGTTGCCGTGATCGGAGTGCCTGACGAAAAGTGGGGCGAAGTGCCAATGGCTCTCGTCGTACGTAAACCAGACACCCAAGTTACCGAGAACGAGATTCTTGCATTCGCCCGTGAGCGTCTTGCTGGGTTCAAGACTCCGAAAACAGTTGGCTGGATCGAAGTTTTGCCACGTAATCCAAGTGGCAAGATTCTTAAAAAAGATCTTCGTGAGCCATACTGGAAGGGTCACGCTCGTCGAGTTAATTAAATTTTTTAACGATTTAAAAATAGAAAGCAATTTTATGAAATTATCAATGATGATTAACTACATTTCTGATTTTCAAACAACCGCCAAGCGAGTAGTTGAACTAGAAAAGGTAGGTCTTGACATTGTTTGGATCGCCGAGGCTTACAGCTACGACTCAATTTCGCAAGTTGGTTATTTGGCTGCGGTTACAGAGCGCGTTCAGATCGGCACTGGAATCATTAATGTCTATTCTCGCACGGCTGCGTTAACTGCAATGACAGCAGCCGGTTGCGACTATGTCAGCAACGGTCGATTTATTTTGGGACTTGGCGCCTCGGGGCCGCAAGTGATCGAAGGATTTCACGGAATGCCATACGAAAAACCAATGCAACGCACAAAAGAATATATTGAAGTCTGTCGCGAAATCTGGAAGCGTGAGAAGCCACTTAGTTATGACGGCAAGACTGTGCAAATTCCTTTGCCTGCCGGTCAAGGAACAGGATTAGGCAAACCACTGAAGTTGATTAATCACCCGGTTCGTTCAGAGATTCCTGTTTGGTGGGCATCACTTAAAGATAAAAGCGTTGAAGCAACTGCTGAAATGGCTGATGGTTGGATGCCTGTTTTCTTTTTGCCAGAGAAGTTTCAAAATGTATGGGGTAAGGCACTTAAGGCTGGTCAAGCAAAACGTGATGCATCTATGAAGCCACTTGATATTTCTGCAGGCGGAATGTTGCACATCGATGAGTCGCTGACACCCGAAAAACAAAATGAGATTTTAGATTTCGCTCGCCCAAGTTATGCGCTATATGTGGGTGGCATGGGCGCACGTGGCAAAAACTTCTATAATGATATTTGTCGCGACTACGGCTATGAAAAAGAAGCAGTTGAGATTCAGGATCTTTATCTTGATGGTAAAAAGAAAGAAGCCGCTGCGGTGATTCCGACTGAGTGGTTACAGCTGTCGAATCTAGTGGGCCCAAAAAGTTTTATCAAAGAGCGACTTGGTGCATTCAAAGAAGCGGGTGTGACTGTATTGCAAGTTAATCCGGTTGGTCCAGACCCAGTGCGAGAAGTTGAGATGCTTCGCGAAATTATTGAAGGTGTCTGAGTTCTTCGCTTAGCTTCTGTCTAACTCCGCGAGTTGCAAACAAGTAAATTAGCGAAGCGCAAATTGCGAGTAGTGCGAACACAGCAATTGTTCCGCGCGCACCAATAATTTCTGAAACTACTCCTGCTAGCAAACTGCTCAATCCGAGCGACAAAGTAATTAAAGCAAAGTCGCCAGCAAGAACTCGACCACGCATTTCGTCGGGGCAGCGCATCTGTAATCCATATGTTGAAAGAGTCCATTGCGCACCACCACCTAAGTGTGCAAAACCGATACACACGCAGGCGATTATAAAAAATGGTGAGACGGCGGCGGCGAGATATCCGCCAGCAAAGCCCAGGCCAGCGATACCGCATACGAGAATCACTTTCGATAAATCGTTCTTGACGAATCGCGCCGCTAATAGCGGCCCGAGTGCGCTGCCTAAGCCGCGCAGTCCGAGCATAATTCCACGTCCGGCATCTCCGCTTTTAAATGAGTCGGCAGCAAAAACGGCAAGTTGACTGACAACGCCCGCGCCGATCGCAAATGTCATCTTTGACATCAACAACGACATAATCACCGAATCTGACTTGGCGAGGTGCAATGCTTCGCGCATATCCGAAATCGGACGTATTCGTTTACTGTGATTTGCTGATCGAACTTCTTGCATTGGGTGTGTGACGAGAGCGATTAACCCAGCAGCAACAAGAAAAGTTGCAATGTCTGCGATGAACGCTGCCTGACGACCAAAAATTTGTGAGAAAATTCCACCGATGCCTGCGCCCACTGCCAGCATTACGCCCCAACTGCTGCCGAATAATGCATTTGCTTGTCGAAGCTCATCGGGGTCGCGAGCCAAGTTTGGAATCGCTGCTTCAAGTGCTGGACGCACGAAAGAAGCCAGAGCCGCAATCGCACTCTGGGCAACAAAAGCAATCCATACTCGTGAGTCACCAATAAATAGAAATCCACACGCTGCAATCGCTTGAAGTATTGAAACAATTATTAAAACTTTTCGGCGGTCATAACGATCGGCAACAGGGCCACCTATTGGTGACGCTAAAAATGATGGCAGTGAAAATGCGACAAGTAAAAGTGAGACTAGAAATTTCGAACCTGTTTGGTCTTGTACCAAGCCTGCGAGTGCTACAAACGTAAACCAATCACCGATGAACGAAAGATTCTGGGCAACAAAAAGTAGGCGAAGTTCGCGATTTGTTTTTAAAACAGAGAACATGTATCTAATTGTTTCTGTGTACTAATTAGTTCTGCCAAGTTGGCTTAAGATTTTTTCTGCCTGTGCGACGATGTCGCGAACTAGATCTCCGGCCGGTATCAAACTGGTGACAGCACCCGCGCCTTGGCCAGCTGGGTAGAACTCGCGTGAAGTATCGACTTGCGTTCCACTTGGGTATCCCAAGTGATTGACATTGGCTTGCGAAGAGGCAATTGCTTGTTGTGGAAAAGTCTTAATGTCTTGCGGATTTTGTTCGTAGTGGTTCGTCCACTCGTTGCGCACTACGCGACATGGTTTGCCCGTATATGAACGACTTATAACTGTGTCATCTTCGCGACTCGTGACTAGTGCTTCTTTATAACCGTTGACCGCACGGGCTTCGGGTGTGGCGATAAACCGAGTGCCGACCCAGATTGCATCGGCCCCGAGTGCCAGTGATGCGGCGAGTCCGCGACCGTCAAATAATCCACCAGCAGCCACAACGGGCACCTTCGCCGAAACTGCGTCGACAACTTGTGGCACGAGCGCCATCGTTGCAACGAGGCCAGTGTGTCCGCCTGCCTCGGTACCTTGAGCGACTACAAAATCGCAACCACTCGCAACTGCTGAAACGGCGTGACGAACCTTCCCGCACATTGAACCAACCAAAATATTGTGACTGTGTAGCAAATCGATTGCATCACGCGGCACACCAAGACCGGCAACAAAAATTCTCGCTCCACCATTAATCACTGCGTGGATGCCTTGTTCTAAATGTTGCGGCAATGCTGTGAGTAGGTCAACACCAAACGGCTTTGATGTAAATGTTTTAAGTGCAGTGATTTCTTCGGTAAGTTCTCCATCGCGCATTGTTGATGCACCGAATGTGCCTATGCCACCAGCTTCACTTACTGCTGCAACGAGTTCGTGATATGAGACACCGCCCATACCAGCGAGCATCACTGGATGTTCAATTTGAAATAGATCGGTTATTCGTGTTCGCATAGCTATCCAAACTAGTTGATCGGCGCAGTGCTGTTTGTTTCGAAAGCACCTCGCCGCTTAAGAAACTTTCGGTGCCAACGCCTTGGTGTGAGCAATGCGGCGCGTGGTTCATCTTCAAACATCCATCTCACGAAATTACGCCTAGTCCAGTCTGAATAATTTGCAACTCGTAACACGCCGCGAGTCAGCAGGGGGTTTTGTAAGACTCGGCCCAGGACCTGCGACATCCGGTGGTCGGCAAAAAACTCGCGACGCATTTTCGTCTCGTATAAGTTTCTGACAGCCGTCGGGCCGCGTCGGTGGGCGCCGATAATTGCTTCGGCTGCTAAAACTCCGGTTAAGAGCGCTTGACCGATACCTTCGCCAGTCATAGTGTCAGCGGCACAAACTGCGTCGCCAACAAAAATCGCGCGACCACTCGCTAATTTCGCATTAGTAACTCTTGCTGGTATTGGCCAGGCTGTATGCCGACCTTCAAGAGTTGCATCGGGCCCGAGTGCGTCGGCAATGTGAGGGCGCGCGAGAAGTTTTGGCCACAACGATTTCATATCTTGTACCGAATATTTTGATCCTCGCAAAATGCCGAAGCCGACATTGACTCGACCATTAGGTAATGGAAACGACCATGCGTAACCTGGCAACAAATCGGCGTCGAACCAAACGTAAAGACGATCGCGTGCAGGCCCAGTGATGTTGCTGAGATATTGACGAAATGCGTGCCACTCGCCGAGATAACCAGGCTGAGATGCTCCGAACGCTTTGCGAACTGGAGACCACATACCGTCAGCGGCGATAATAAATTTTGCAGTTATCTCATGAAACTCGTTGGATAAATCTCCTGTATCTGCTGAATCTGTGCTTACGGTGATGTCGTCAGTTGTTTGATGCGCGACTGCCGCGAATGCGCAACCTTCAATTATTTTTACTCCGAGAGCACGCGCATGTTTGACTAATGCGTTGTCTAGTTCAATTCTTGGTGCGATCGCTGCGAACTGACTAGTTTTATTTTTTTTGATGTTCGGCAATTGAAGTTGTATTTCGCGACCAGAAGGCGACCGTAGCAATACATCCGAGCAAACTTTCCAATTGTCAACTGTTGCGGGGTTGAAACCGAGCATTTCAAGAATGCGCAGCGCACCAGTTGTTAACCCGTCACCACAACATTTGTCGCGTGGAAATATTGCTTTATCGATCACTAAAACATTTTGACCGCTGGCAGTCAATGTGATCGCCGCGGCGATGCCAGCGGGCCCTGCGCCAACGATTAATACATCACATTGATTTGACGATTTCGGTTTGAAAATAGCATTGGGCACGACGCTCAGGCTAGAGTTCTTCGCCATGAGTCGCTTATGTGAAGGTCGAGTAGTTGTTGTCACTGGTTCAGGTCGAGGCATCGGGCGTGAACATGCCCTGAGCCTTGCTAAGCACGGAGCATTAGTTGTCGTCAACGATTTGGGCGCGGGTGTTGATGGCAAGGGTGGCGACACATCGCCTGCACAACAAGTAGTTAACGAGATCGAGGCAATGGGGGGCAAAGCAATCGCCAACGGTGATGACATTTCGTCATGGGCAGGTGCCGAGCGATTGATTCAAACCGCAGTTGAAACTTTCGGTGATTTGCATGCGGTTGTCAACAACGCCGGCATCTTGCGTGACCGCATGCTTGCCAACATGAGTGAAGAGGAATGGGATGCCGTTATTAAAGTTCACCTGAAGGGAACTTTTGCTCCATCGCGCTTTGCTGCCGCTTACTGGCGCGATCAACATAAAGCCGGTAAACCAGTTGACGGAAGAATTATTAATACTTCTTCTGTCTCAGGAATCTATGGCAATGTCGGGCAAACGAATTATGGTGCAGCCAAGGCAGGCATCGCAGCATTTACGACAATTGCGTCGCTTGAACTTGGTCGTTATGGAGTAACAGTAAATGCTGTAGCACCAGTTGCGCTAACTCGAATGACAGAAAATCTTGGACCAGCGCCAGAGACCGAAGCCGAGCGTGAGCACCGCTCACCAAAGTGGATCGCGCCGATCGTGACATGGCTTGCCTCAAGTGAATCGGCAGGCATAACTGGTCGAGTGTTTGAAGCAAGTGGCGATGTGTTGGCGATTGCCGAAGGTTGGCATCGTGGCCCGACAAGCAAGCCTGTTGAAGATCCAACAAAACTTGGGCCAATTGTCGAAGAGATGATGGCAAAGGCTCGTCTCAACGCAGGGATGGACGGCCGAGATGGTACTTGGCCGCAACCACAAAAAAAATAAACTCGCGCACGTGAACTTACACTCGCGCCAACTTGCGATTGCTAGTTAAAAGAGTTTAAGTTCGTCGGTTTTTTTGCCGCGAAGTTCGTCGTAATCAACTTCACACCAACCAATATTGCGACTCTCCGCAAGCACTCGCGCTTGCGGTTTGATTGATTGGGCGACAAAGATCCCACGAATTTTGCCGAGCGACGTATCAGCATGGAGACACTCTAAGTACCGCGTTAGTTGTTCGACGCCATCGATTTCGCCACGGCGTTTGATCTCAATAGCAACCGTCTGACCTGAAGCATCTCGACATAACAAGTCAACTGGACCAACCGCAGTCGGATATTCACGACGGATCAAAGTTAAACCAACCTCGATTGCTTCAGGCGTCGCTGCCAGTAGAACTTGAAGATCAGCCTCAACGCCATCTTTTGTGAGTCCTGGGTCTTCGCCAAGTTCGTGTGCGAAATCAGCGTGAATTTCAACTAGATGAATCGTCAGTGTTTCACCTTTTGGGTTGCGAACAATTAATCGATCTGGGAGTTCTTCAAATGTGTTTGGTGCGTTCATCCAATTAAGGGGCTTGTAAGCGCCACCATCAGCGTGAATCGCAACACAACCATCTGATTTAACCATTATCAGTCGCTTCGCAACTGGTAGCGAAGCATTGAGTCGACCTTCATAGCTAACACTACAAGTCGCGATTATTATTCGCATATCTTTTAACGTTTCACGTTTAACGCTTGACGCGTTCTCGCATTCGTTTTTGAATCAATTCACGTCGTTGTTGAAGTTCGCGATAAGTCAAACTATTGGTTTCAAGTTCAACACCGAGTCCTGCTTTTACACTGTCAAGGTTGATCTCAATTGAGTTGTGGTCAATACCTAATTCGCGACCAAGTTGTTCTCCGTGTCGCTGGGCAAACAACATTGAAATTCCCGCGATTTCGCCGAGTAGGTCAAGGTCTGGAGCAAGACGCGATATTGCACCGTCAAGAAAAACCATGTTCTTAACATAGAGCATTAATTCTTTAGGCATTCGTGCTCCATACCCAA
>CALACK010000048.1 GCA_937890395.1 uncultured Acidimicrobiaceae bacterium
AAGAGTATGCACGACATAACGGTCATGCCGATTTGCTTCGTGAATCGATAGATGGCCAAGTTGGCGAGTAGCCGAAATCGCTAAGTAACGTTGGTCAAGTGAATCAGAACTCCGCGAAAACTGTTGCTACACAAGAAGTTGCTGAAGTTGTCGTGCCATGTCTTGATCTAGATCAAACCTTGAGTTTTTTTATCGAGAATCTTGGCTTTCGCGTCGAAATGATCACGCCCGCCGATAACCCGAACACGGCAATTGTCAGTGGCTATGGGTTGCGGTTGTGTCTGCGCAGTGGCGGTTCGGGCAAAGACATTTTCTTGCGTTTGCATTCGACAGATCGCAAGGCACAAACTTTGCAAGCCCCGAACGGCACAACGATTGAGATAATCAATCCAAGTGTCGGCGTTGAGTTGCCCGAATTGCGTGAATCACTCGTTGTTACGCCGCTAACTAGTGACGCATCATGGACAGTTGGTCGCGCAGGAATGCGCTATCGAGATTTAATACCCAGTCGATTGGGCGGTGTGTTCATCGCGTCGCATATTCATATACCGAGCGGTGGGCCAGTGCCTGATTATGTGCATTATCACCGCATTAAATTTCAAATGATTTATTGCAAGAGCGGCTGGGTAAGAGTTGTTTACGAAGACCAAGGCGACTCTTTTGTGATGCACGCCGGCGACTGTGTTTTGCAACCACCTGAAATTCGTCACCGTGTGCTCGAGAGTTCAGACAATCTTGAAGTCATCGAGATCGGTGCACCCGCCGAGCATGAAACATTTGCCGAACATCAAATAACTTTGCCAACTGCGCAACTAAAACCCGATCGCGATTTTTCTGGACAGCGTTTCGTGCGCCATGTTGCCGAGCAGTCGCCCTGGCTACCTTGGCGCTATTCGGGTTTTGAAGCACGCAACACAGGCATTGATGCCGCGACTTTGGGCTACGCCAGTGCAATGTCTGTGCGCGCCAACAAATCAGCGACGATGAACGAAAGCAAGCATCAACACGAGTTGATGTTTATGTTTGTTTTGTCTGGCTCAGCAACGCTCACAACTAGCAACGCTCGTGAGCCGAAACAATTGCAGGCGGGCACATCGGTAACACTGCCCAGCCTGCTCGACTACAAACTCGAAGTTGTAGCTGACAACACTCAATTTCTCATCGTCGAACT
>CALACK010000049.1 GCA_937890395.1 uncultured Acidimicrobiaceae bacterium
GTGTTGACGCAGACGCCGTGCGCGCCGCAACTGGTTACCCGATTGGCGGCGTGCCGCCTCTGGGTTTGGCAACCCAAATGCGAGTGTTCATAGACCCAGATTTGTTGCAGTATGACGAGGTGTGGGCCGCAGCTGGAACGTGGAACGATGTCTTCCCGATCGATCCGAAAGTTCTTCAGCGCGCTGCGAGTGGAGTTGTAGTTGACTTGCGCAGAGTCACGTAATGCCGTTGTTGCTAAAACGGCTCGTGCTTGGTCTGGCCCTCGGCGTTCTCGCCCGAGTTTGGATGAGGCTTATCTCAGATGATCCAGAGTTTTCATGGGGTGGCACTGTAGGTGTCGTTGGTGTGTTTGTTTTGTTTGCTCTTGGAACCGGAATCAGCTTGATGTTGTCTACTGGCAGTCGGACAAAAGACAGAATTGGTCGAGGCGTCGGCCTGTTGTTTCTTTTGCCCTTGTTTGGGGCCGCAGGTGCTCAGATGATGCCAACAGTCATTCTTGGCTCGCTCTCGCTTCATAGGACTACTTGGAAGTCTTGGATTCGAGTGTTGTTCGGGCTACTCGCGTTGGTCCTACCTGTACGCGTCGTCCTCGACCAATTGATAAACAAAGCCAACCCCTGGAGTGTGTTGGGCATGCTGATGTTCATGGCGACTTATGCTGCTGTCGTCATCATGACGGCACCGATCTTTTGTCGACGTCGGGCTTCCTCGTCATTGGAGCCAACGAGCACCAGCCTCTGAAATACTTGATTCATGTCCACTTATTTCCCAATACTTTTGGCGCACTTTTCAAGAACCTTACGTGAGAATTTCGAATCTTCAAGTCCAAAATGTGGCGTGCCTCCCTTTGGTCACAGCACACAACTACGTGTGTTCGTTGATCCGGACTTGTTGCAGTACGACGAGGTGTGGGCTGCTGCCGGAACGTGGAACGACAACTTCGGTGCAAACCCGAATGACATCGTGCGCGTTGCTGGTGGCGTAGTCACCGACTTAAAGCGCGCCTGATATCGGGACTTAAATGTCAACGAAACCGGAGATGCGGGTAGTCACATTGCCGCCAATCCAAACGGAATTCGAGTCATCGGTTGAGACGCGTATGACGCCGGCGTACCCGATAGCAGTTCCTTGTGACGCAAGATATGGCGCAGCGAATCGACCGTTTTCAATAAACCATTGAGCCAGAGATGCATTCAAGCTTCCGGTGACCGGATCTTCAAGCGTCACCCCTCTTGATGAATAGAAGGCGCGTACTTCATAGGCGAAAGTTGAACCGACTGGGTAAGCACCAGCAACACCTAATGTGAGGTTCATCGTTCGTGGTTGAATCGCTAAGACCTCTTCGGCAGAACCAAGTAAGAGACCCAACCAACCTGGACCGTTATCAACCCATGCTGCATCGAGAATTGATTTCCTCTCAATACCAAGAGAGTCGGCGGCTTCAATGATGGTTGATTCGTCTGGCGAACCACTTCTTACGAGTGGCGGAGCAGCAAATGCGAGGGAGTCGCTGTTGCGTCGCAAATGAATGAGCCCAACTTTGCACTCTTGGATGACCGTCTCAACATCGTGAGGAGTGCCACCGTGTGTTAGCCACGCATGAGCCGACCCAAGTGTTGGGTGGCCAGCGAAAGGTAGTTCTTCTGTCGGGGTAAAGATCCGAACGCGATAGTCAGCTGCCCTATTCGTTGGCGGCAAAAGAAATGTTGTTTCCGAGAGGTTGGTCCACTTGGCAAACTTCTGCATGTCTGATGTGCTTAACCCGTCAGCGTCAACAACAACTGCTAGTGGATTCCCGCGGTACGGTTCATCAGCGAAGACATCAACTTGTACAAATTGCCGTTTCATGGAATCTATTCTCGCTCATCACTGTCACCGAGGTGGGTACATAAAAGGGGTTTCACTCTGGGTTGCCTAAACCAATAGTGGCGTGCCTCCCTTTGGTCACAGCACTCAACTGCGTGTGTTCGTTGATCCGGACTTGTTGCAATACGACGAGGTGTGGGCTGCGGCGGGAACGTGGAACGACAACTTCGGTGCTGCGCCTGCAGACATTGTTCGCGTTAGCGGTGGAATAGTCACCGACCTCAAACGTTCATCTCTATAAATTAGATACATGATTCTTGAACATGCACTCCTAGATGTCATCCCGGGGTTAGAGGTCGAGTTCGAGGAGGCTTTCTCTCGCGCACGAGAGATCATCTCAAAATCGCCTGGCTTCATTAGCCTGAAGATTGTCCGAGGTATTGAGCGGCCAAGCTCGTATCTACTACTCGTGGAATGGGAATCGCTCGAGGATCACACGATTGGGTTCAGACAGTCCGCTCGATATGCGGAATGGCGAGAGTTGTTGCACCACTACTATGACCCGTTCCCAGTCGTTGAGCATTTTGTCGAAATCCAGTCTTAAATCCAAAGTCCATTGAAGCACTGATACTCCTAAGGTTGCCTAAACCAATAACGGCGTGCCTCCCTTTGGTCACAGCACACAGTTGCGTGTGTTCGTTGATCCGGACTTGTTGCAATACGACGAAGTGTGGGCTGCGGCAGGAACGTGGAACGACAACTTCGGTGCGAACCCGAATGACATCGTGCGCGTCGCTGGCGGCATCGTCACAGACCTCAAGCGCGCCTGAGATTCAGTTGTCGGGATTGAGACGTAATCCAAACGAAGTGACGTTGTCATCCAAGTATCCGATACTTTCGTAGAACTTGACCGCTGATTCGTTCCCGGATCGAACTTGGAGATTGATTTTTGGACAGCCTCGTTCGATCAAGAGTTTCTTGGCCTCATTCATGAGTGACTTGGCAACGCCATGTCGCCGATGATTTGGATGGCATGCCAAGTAGTTGATCCAGCCACGGTGGCCGTCGTATCCGACCATTATTGACCCGATGATTGTTTTGCCATCCATTGCCACCAGGAATCCCCAAGGTGAATCATTCATCTTTCGCTTGATGTCAAGAGAAGGATCGTTGTTTGGGTGAGTCAAATCGGCCAGATGCCAGAGGTCGACGACCGCGTCAGTATCTGCTTCGACGAACACGCGTATTTCCATCACTGAACATTAGTTCTCAAGGGCGAACTGGAGTCCGTGATTATGAAAGGTTGCCTAAACCAAAGACGGCGTACCCCCCTTCGGTCACAGCACACAGTTGCGAATTTTCATTGATCCAGACTTGTTGCAGTACGACGGCATTAATGATTTCGTGTGGGCGGCAGCGGGAACATGGAATGACAACTTTGCGATTGCACCGAATGATCTCGTTCGCGTCAGCGGTGGAGTAGTCACCGACCTCAAGCGTTAGAGCTTGAGATGTCCCAAGGCTCTAACATCTGATTTATGGGACGTATCTACGAAGAAATCTCGAGTGAACTTGCTGAATGGATCGGTCGCCAGAAGCTGTTCTTCGTTGGTACTTCGCCGTTGTCGGAATCAGGGTCTGTCAATATCTCTCCAAAGGGTTACGACACTTTTCGGATTGTCGATTCGCAAACTGTTGCATACCTAGATCTCACTGGAAGTGGCGCCGAGACGATTGCGCATTTGCGCGAGAACGGTCGCATCACATTCATGTGGTGTTCGTTCGAAGGGCCGCCCAGAATTGTGCGAATACATGCACGCGGGAAAGTCGTGTCCACAGATGACGTTGTGTTCCGAGGGGTGTTTGATGAGATTCCCGGTGCACGTTCAATCATTATGGCTACAGCAGAACGAATTTCAGACTCGTGTGGGTATTCCATTCCCGTTATGAAATACGAGGAAGAACGGTCTCGCCTCAGGGAGTGGGCCGATAACAAGTCCGAGCAAGAACTCAATGATTACCGGCAGAAGAAGAACTCGGCGTCCATTGATGGACTCCCTGCTCTTGATTAAGGGTCAAGTCGTGAGACCAACTCGTTTGGTTGCCTAAACCAATAGTGGCGTGCCTCCCTTTGGTCACAGCACACAGTTGCGAATTTTCATTGATCCAGACTTGTTGCAGTACGACGGCATTAATGATTTCGTGTGGGCCGCAGCCGGCACATGGAATGACGTGTTTGCAATTGCACCGAATGATCTCGTTCGCGTTAGCGGTGGTGTTGTCACCGACCTGAAACGCGGTTAACTACTAATTCTGTTTACCTGGCAGGTTGTTGTGCGGATTACGATTCGGTGATGTCAAAGACCGTTGTTTATCAGGCCAAGCGCGTCATCACAATGAACGACGATTGCCCGTCGGCGCAGGCAGTAGCTATTCGAGACGGTCGGTTTCTCGCCGTTGGATCACTTCAAGAAGTTCTGACCAAAGTTGGCTCCGATCATGAAGTGTCAAATGTGTTTGCTGATCGTGTTCTTGTTCCGGGACTCATTGATCAACACCTGCACCCAATGCTTGGGGCAACCACGTTGACAACCGAAGTCATCGCACCAGAAGACTGGGTTCTGCCACACCGAACATTTGTTGCTTGTTCGAATGAAACCGATTACAGCGATCGTCTACTCGCTGCGCACCAATCTTTACCAGAAGGTGAGTGGCTCTTTTCATGGGGATGGCACGCGTTGTGGCATGGTCCGCTCAGTCGCGAACGTCTTGACATATTGGTGAAAGATCGCCCGACTGCAATATGGCAAAGATCTTGTCATGAATGGATTCTTAATTCGGCGGCTCTTGACGCAATTGGACTTACCCGCGAGTTGACTCAAGGTTTTGGTCTCGCCAGCGAGCAGCTCGATTGGGAGCGCGGGCATTTTTATGAAAACGGATTCATGATTGTTCTCGCCAAATATCTACTGCCGCATTTCATGACCCGAGAGCGATTTCATATCGGATTAAAACAACTAGTTGAGTATCTGCATATGAATGGTGTAACTGCAATCAACGAACCCGGTATCTGGTGGCTAAGTGAGCCGTGGGATCTGTATCAAGAAATTCTCGGTAACGACGATGTGCCGTTCGAAAGTACTTTCATGGTTGAGGCGCGCACGCAACCACTCAGGCAATTATCACCCGAGCAGTTCGTGGCTGATGCTTGCAGCCAGGTCGAATTTGGAAAAGGAACCAAGGTCAGAGTGATCGACCGTCATGTCAAACTTTTTGCTGACGGCGCAATCATTTCGCAATTGATGCAGATGAAGGATCCATATCTTGACCACGAGGGCAAACCAGATGCTGATCATCACGGCCAATGGCTGATGGAACCCAATCAACTAAAACTTGTTTTTGACACATATTGGGACGCCGAATGGCAGATACACATTCATGTCAATGGAGACCTCGGTCTTGAAATTCTTCTTGACATCATTGACGAAGCACAACGCCGCAAGCCAAGAAATGATCACCGCACAGTCATCGTGCACTTTGCAAACTCAACCGAAGAGCAGGTTGCGAGAATTGCGAGTCTTGGCGCAATCGTGTCCGCGAATCCGTACTATCCCGTTGGATTTGCCGACAAATATTCTGCATGGGGTCTCGGCCCAGAGCGGGCTGATGCGATGGTGCGCTCTGCATCTGTACTTCGACGCGGTATTCCACTTTCGTTTCATTCTGATCTCCCGATGTGTCCAAGCGACCCAATGTTGATGGCGTCATTTGCCGTTAATCGAACCACGCCATCTGGACGCATTGCAGGCCCCGACCAAAGAATCGGAGTGCATGACGCACTGCGAGCGGTGACGATTGAGGCCGCTTATTCGTGGCGTCGCGAACATGAACTCGGAAGCATTGAAGTAGGCAAGATTGCAAATTTGACGGCACTCGACTCAGACCCATACGAATGCGACCCGAAGTTGATCGGCAAGATTCCCATCAGGACGACCGTGTTTGACGGCAAAGTTTTTGACGTCCCGCCAGAGTTCGTTATGCGGAGAAGTAATTTTGCCGGTTTTGTATCTCGCGATTTGAGTGGAACTAGATCTCACGATGCGAACGAGCACGGGTGTGCTTGTGAGGTGGCTGGTTTCTTCGCGACGTATGTCTCAACGTGTGCCTGGGCTGCCTAACCCAGTAAGAAGTTCACCGTGGGAGTCATCTATCCTTTGCTCCCGAAAGAAGGACAAAGATCATGACTGCACCAACCGATTACATCGAAGTAGAAATAGCCGTTGCCGCTGACGTAGCAACGGTGTGGTCGTTTGTCAGCGACATCAATGTTCCTGCGCAGTTCTCCCGCGAATTTAAGGGAGCCGAATGGCTCGACACGCCCGGTCTTGGCGGCACGTTTCGTGGTGACAACGCCGTTGGGGAGTACAAATGGTCAACGACATCGATTGTCACCGACTTCATCAAAAACGAATCATTCGCATGGACGGTCGGTTCGGTGGATGAGTCGGTCGCAGTGTGGGGCTTTACGCTCTCTGGCCACGACGGCGATGTGCTGTTGAAAATGCATGCAACGATGGGGCCAGCGATGAGCCCTCCACGTGCGTCTGCTGCAAAAGATCCGGAGAATGCTGAGATGATTATCTCAAAGCGTCTTCATCAATGGTCGAAGAACATGACAGCCACAGTCGAAGGAATCAAGTCGCTCAGCGAGCAATAGAAAACGACATTTACGATGTTGCGAAGTTGGTCTCGGTTGCTTGTAGTTAGGCGAGTACTTTGCGAAGGCCGCTTGTAGCGGTATCGCCAATTTTGTTAAATACTTTTCCAAGAACAAGATTCATTCCAGCAATAATCCAATTTGCAGTCAGCGTTGCGTCGTAAATTACTTCGCAACCTGTAATCGTCTTGTTAATCGTCACGCGATCAACGGACGTGAAGAAGGTATTGACGCCTCGCACCAAGATGTTTGAGAACTCGTCGTATTCGGTGGTGGTGTAACGCAATGTTGAAGTGGATTTTCCGAAACCCTTTACCGTCACGTCAAAAATAGTTCCAAGGCCCGCGCCAGAGCCCTCAACTTGTACAACCTTGACAACACCCTTATCCCACTTGGCAAAATTGTGAAGGTCTGCCATATAAGCAAACGCCTCTTGTTGACTCAGCGAACTTGGAATTGTTGTTACATATCTGGCCATCAGGTCACGGTACCGCAATGCATGTGTTTATTGGTGTGCGGATTCTTCACCATGTGTCACACTGTGTCAAATGTGGCTTGCCCCGACCTGAAGAACACTTAGTTATATGAAATCACCGAAAGTACCGCAACTGATTCATCTAGATTGTCACGTATGAGCGACAACATTGTCCCCGACGAAAAGAACTGGACTTGGGTTCTTGAACGCCAATGTATTGATTGCGAGTTTGACGCATCAAGCTTTAATTCGAGACTTTCTGCCACAACGATTCGAGATTTGGTCGATCGTTGGGCGGCAGTCCTCGCTGGTACTAAAGTCCAAGCCAGAACGAGGCCCGATATGTGGTCCTCGCTTGAATACGGTTGCCATATCCGCGACGTATTTCGAAAGTTCGACGAGCGGTTGAAATTAATGCTCGAAACTGAAGATCCTGCATTCGAGAATTGGGATCAAGATAAAACTGCTATTGAGGATAGATACGACTTGCAAAACCCCAAAGTCGTCGTCAGTGAACTCCGTGACGCAGGCATGTCACTTGCAGCTCGCTTTGACACAGTGAAAGAAGAACAGTGGTCTCGTCGGGGCATCCGTAGTGATGGTTCAGTATTCACAGTTGACTCAATAGCGAGATATCTCATGCATGACCCGGTGCATCATCTTTGGGATGTAGGTGCGGAAGTACCTAACTTCTAATTGTAAGGTTTGAGTTTCAAAAACCAAGCGTGGAGTGTCGTTGTTCAATTTTGAACGACAACTTTGCAATCGCGACAAAAGATCTCGTTCGCGTCATCGGCGGAGTAGTACTAGTACTAGTACTAGTAGTCCACATCACGCATTAATCTCAGCTAAGAGCGATCAGGTCGCGGAGTTCCTGGTAACAAACGACGAGGACCCGCACCTTCAATAGCCATGGAATCGTTTTGATTCACTAATTGACATCGTTGAAATGAAAGACATCCACACCCAATACATGTGCGGAGATCATCGCGCACGCGCTCCATGTATTCGATTTGCGCGGAGAGAATTTTGTGCCACTGTTTGCCCACCTTCTCCCAGTCCGCTTCTTTAGGAGTTCGCTTCAGCGGCAGTTCGTCTAGTGCTTCTTTGATATTCATCAGGGGTATGCCAACTCTTTGAGATGCACGGATGAACGCGAGTCGGCGAAGTACATCTCGTGAGAACTGGCGGTGGTTCCCAGAACTTCTTGTACTAGAGATCATTCCTTCACGTTCATAGAAATGGATGGCAGAGATGGGGATTCCGCTTCGCTCTGCAACTTGGCCAATTGGGATTTGGTCAGTCGATTTTAAATTTTTTGACATAATTTTTGAACAAAGTAGATGATAGTGCTTGACCTCAACTTAGGTTGAGGTGCTTACATGTATGAACCCCCAACAAGATTGGATTCAAAATGGAAAAGTACATGGTCGTCTGCACGTTTAAGCAAGGAACCGAAATGAGCGACGTATATGCCGTAATTGCCGAAGAGCAAGCGAAGGCTTCTGAGCTTCAAGCAGCGGGAAAGATCGGTGCAATTCATTTAGCAACGCTTTCGCGTGGAACTGTGTTCATTGAGACGTTTGGGGCGACTCTTGAAGAGGCGACTGCCACGGTGTTGTCATTGCCAATGGCTATTTGGTGGGACATTGATGTCTTTCCACTTTCGGCACCGGGCAAACCAGGAGCAACTTCATGAGTGTGTTTACATCTGCCGAATTGAATTACCTCAAATCTCAGCCATTGATGCGGTTTGCATCTGCGTCAGTGAACGGTCGCCCAGATGTTGCTCCCGTCGTTTTTGAAATTGATGACAACGACATCCTCACCGGTGGATTCGACATCACCCACACAGTTCGATATAAAAATATTCAATCCAACCCAAGAGTTTCAGTTGTTGTTGATGATCTTGCATCTATAAATCCATGGTCACCGCGTGGGATCAAAATCATCGGCGGTGCGATCATCGAAGAGTTCAATGGATCACAAAGGTTTCGAATTTCTCCAGAAGTGATTATCAGTTGGGCTATTAATGACACCACTCCTGGCATCCCAAAGATGGAGCGTCGAAAAATAAATTGAGGCTTCAAACATGGCGTGCCCCCGTTTGGTTACACAACTCAACTGCGCGTGTTCGTAGACACGACTTGTTGCAATACGACGGTCTCAATGATTTCGTGTGGGCTGCAGCGGGAACGTGGAACGACAACTTTGCAATCGCACCAAAAGATTTAGTGCGCGTCAGCGGCGGCACAGTCACCGACATCAAACGCGACTGAACGAATTTTTGTTCATATTCAAGATGCAACACCCCATCAATATTCTTGGTGTGTGACTCCAAGAGGAAATCCAGTTCCAGATACTTTGTTTGTGTTCATCGATGAGTCAGGAAATTTTGATTTCTCAACCAAAGGAACTCGTCACTTTGTAATGGCTGGAGTTGCAGCGTTGGCGCCAATTGATTCTGCTGCCGAAATGCAGGCACTTCGTTATCAGTTGTTATCTGAAGGTGTTGATGTTCCTGTTTTTCATGCGGCGGAAGATCGACAGTTTGTTCGTGACCGAGTCTTCAAGACTTTTGAGTCAATTGAGAGTGTGAAAGTCCACGCCATCTATGGAGATAAACATCGTGCGGCCCCACAATTGCAGTCAGATTCTCAACTTCACGGCCTGTTTGGTCGTGCATTGATCAAGTATTTTCTGCATGCGTTTAACCCGGCGGATTACAAGCGTGTGGTTGTCATATTTGATCAGACATTGACGAAGAACAAGCAAGGCGATTTCCATGGGGTGGTAAAGCCAGAACTGAAGGCATTGGGAAAGCCCTTTCATATCTACTTCCAAAAGATGGTGACTGACATGAATGGACAGATTGCCGATTACGTGGCCTGGTCAAAATTCATTCAAATGGAACGACACGAACTTCGCCCGTGGGACAACCTTGGGACAACTCTGAAGCCAAGCGATTTCAATATTTTTCGAAGCGGTACGATCCTGTACTACTGAAGTCTGGAAATGCGACCGCCCCGACTAGCTGGAATCCAGCAGAGCCCGAGGGCTCTTGTCGTCGGGGCGGAACCTTTGCTTAAAAGATACACAAGGGGTGTGCGGTCGTCAACGTTGTTTTAACCCTGCTTGCGATTTTTTGAAAGAACCTAGAATATTTCTTGGGATAAATTGAGCGTGCGAAGGTGGCGCGTACGCTCGCCCAGAGTTTCGCGGTTATCGTATGCACATTACTGATACGCCTGTTATTCATTTATCGCTTCCAGTCAATGACCTGGTGGTGGCAAGAGACTTCTACGAGAATGTGCTTGGGTGTCTTATCGGCCGCGAGAGCGACGACTGGTTTGACGCGTGGTTCTTCGGGCTTCAGTTGACTCTCCAGTTGAGACCACTTGAGGTAATTGATATCAGTCGGCAAGGTGTTCGACATTTTGGGGTGATACTTCCTTCGTTGTCAGCGTTCGACGAAATTGTGAAACGGGTGAATGCGTCTGTTCACACATGGATTTCCGAACCCAAGAAGCATGCAGAAATTGAGTTAAGCGGAAAGCTCGGTGGCAAACTCGCCGACCCTAGTGGGAACATTATCGAGATCAAGTTCTACGAGAACAAACAGGATTACGAGAGTTAAGTTTTCAAAACCACTGGCATGGTTTCAATGTTTGGTCATGTCGCACAGTTGTGCACAGTTGTCGATTTAAGTTCTTGCTTTTGTTACACCCATACGATTGACTGAAGATATGTCCACAGACGCACGAAATCAGGTTGAACTGAGCGCAGTGCTTTGGGCTGCATCCGAAGGCGGCTTTACCGCGTTGAACCCTGAAACCGGAACTGTTTCAGAAGGTGAAACCGAATCGGAAGCTCTCGCGAATCTGACCGAGGCCACGGAGCTCTATCTAGAAGAGTTCCCGCTGCCAGATCGTCAGATGCCAGTCATTACGACTATTCGCATCTCCGACGTTGCCTGAACTTCCCGTCGTCTCTGGCGCCGAAGTTGTTCGCGTTTTGGAACTCCTCGGATTTCGTGTCGTGCGCCAACGAGGTAGTCATGTGATGCTTCGAAAGGGAGTGGCTAGGTGTGTTGTGCCTTTACATCGTGAATTAAAACGCGGAACCCTCGGTGGGGTACTGCGTCAAGCCGCGGTAACCCCGATGACTTCAAATCTGCAATCGGCAATCTTTGAGGTGGGTGTTTTACAGTTAACAGTCGCGTGCCGCGCTTCGGTCATGCAACACAGTTGCGAATTTTCAGCGGCACAGATATTTAGTGGGTTAGCGTGATTGCGTGACCGACAAAACGATTTTGATTCAACGCGCAAGTCGCAGCGCACAGTTGCTCAGGCGTTTAAATTTCGTCACTCTGTGTGTCGCAGTCGTCGTGTACACCGGACTCATTGCAATCGCGATATATAACCTGCTTTTTCCACTCGTCGTTTTCAGTTCGTGCATCATGTTGGCAGAATTGCTCGTCTTCCAGATCGTACGAACGCTCAGCGATCATCTTGATTT
>CALACK010000050.1 GCA_937890395.1 uncultured Acidimicrobiaceae bacterium
GTGGCGATACCTGAGATGCCAGGGGTGAACGGTGAGACAGTTGTCGTCGCCAAACGTATCCATCGTCCGCGCACTTGCGATAGCGCAAACGGTGGCTGCGACGTTGCAAGCCTCGGGTCGTATGTGAACGACTTGCTGTAGCCAGCGGTAGTTGCACCCGTTGCTGCTGTGACTGTACCTAATACGCCAAGTTCTCTTGCCACGATCGCACCGTAAAGATACAGCGGATAAGTAGTAGTCGCGCTTGACAAATTTGCAGAAGTGGTCTGAACAATGCCTTGACCTGCAGTTAATGATGGGGCGAGCAACAAAGCTTCAATTGTTCTAGACGCTGCACTAAAACCGATGTTGATGTTTCCTGCGGTTGAAACGATGCTCAGCATGTCGTCAACTTGCGAAGTCAGTTGCAAACTTGAAGTGATTGCAATGTCGCCCGAAGCCGCAATCGTTAACTTGCCGGTCAAACTCGTAGTTTGACTAATTGTTGCTGGGCCGCTGACATACAAAACACCACTGCTCGGTATTGCAGTAGATGTACCACCGTTGAGTGTGTAATTGCTGCCACTGAGCACGATTGCAGCCGGAGAGATGCTCGCGGTGCTGATTGTTGCGTTGGCAATTGACGCATAATCGGTTGCGCTAACAATTGGCAAAGCCAACGCATCTGAACTCGCAGTCGTTAAAGCACTAACCACCTGGCTGCCGGTAGATGTGCAACTAGTTGCCACAGCCACAACAGTGCTTGCAAGAGTCTCAATTCGATACGAGACATTGGGGGAGACAGAAGTGTCTTTGGCGATAGTTGGTGTGCCGCAATAAGTAAACGATTCGTTGCTCGTACCCAGGTGAATCGAACCTGCGATTGAGTCGCTCGTAGCAAATTTTGTGTTCGCCATCGTATTCACCCAGATCACATGATCAGAAAACAGTCGTGAACGAATCGTTGTTTGGCGACGAGCATAAACACACGATGCCTTTGACTCAGGCGAACTTGCCGAACGTGCAACCACCTGTGCCGATGAAATTTCTGATTCGCGACATTGTCGGGCAGTAACTTGAATCACAGCACTGGTCGCCATATCAATATCGGCAGTTGCAACACCTGCAGTCGTGAAACCGTGGGCTGCAAGACGAACCGTGAAACACGCCTGAGAGCCAAGTGTGCATGTCACGACTTGTCCATCGGTGCCGTAGCGAACCCACACACTTGATGCTGTGCCAACATCAGTGCCAGTTGAATAACCTGGATGCGAAGTAACGGCACTCAAACTCGAAGTAGATTTTGCCAACCGACCGAATACTTCTTCAGTTGCAGACTCAGCCAAGCGCTCAACGACTGCTTGGCGTTGCAACGAGCCCTCATTAGCCAAACT
>CALACK010000051.1 GCA_937890395.1 uncultured Acidimicrobiaceae bacterium
GCGCAAGTAATTGTCGAAGCGCCAGTTGCGCAAGTAATTGTCGAAGCGCCAGTTGAATCTGAAGCCCCGTCTTCGTCTGAGCAGGCTTAGTCCTCTACGATCGCGATATGACAAATATCGTTGAATATCAAGTTGAGGGCAAAGTTGCCATAATTACTCTTAATCGCCCTGACGCACGAAACGCAGTCAACGGCGACGTCGCTAGCGGCCTTGAAGCGGCAATCGACAAAGTTGAAGCCGATGACAATGTTTGGATCGCTATCTTGGCGGCAAACACCGAGGGTCAACAACGACCAGTTTTTTGCGCGGGTGCTGATCTCAAAGCGATTCACTCTGGTCAAGCAGCGGCGCTGAACACTCCACGTGGCGGCTTTGGTGGTTTTGTTTATCGCCAGCGTAAGAAACCAGTGATCGCGGCAGTTGACGGTTTGGCTACTGCTGGTGGTTGCGAACTAGTGCTGGCGTGCGACATGGTTGTGGCTACAACACGGTCTGCCTTCGGTCTGGCTGAGGCAACACGAAATTTAATTGCAGGTGCAGGTGGATTATTTCGCCTGCCTCGAGCAATCGGTCGAGCCGCAGCAATGGAAGCAATTCTCACTGGAGAACCGTTTACTGCGCAACGAGCCTATGAACTTGGCATGGTTAATCACTTAGTAGAACCAGATAAAGAACTTGAAGGAGCAATGGATCTTGCATTGCGAGTTTGCAAAGCTGCTCCACTTGCAGTTTGGGCAAGTCGTAAAATTGTTCTGGCTGCAGCCACAGAGTCAGATGAAACGCTAATCAATATGACGAATAAAGAATTCGGTGCTGTATTGAACTCGCAAGATACAAAAGAAGGCTTAACAGCCTTTATTGAGAAGCGAACACCAAACTGGCAAGGCAAATAAAAATAAAATTTTAGCTAGTTGAGTTTTTTGGTGACAGTTATCAGTCTCGCAACAAGCCCCGAACGCTCATAAAGGTTTTTCGTTTCGCGATCTCCGGGTAGCGCAAGTGCATCAAGTGCATTGAGTTTATGTTCTCGTGCCCAAGTCAATGCCGATGAGACAAGCGCGTCGCCGACACCTAAGTTGCGTGCATCATTGGTTACAAAGACTTGTTCGATAGTTGCTATCTGATTATTCAATTTTTCAGCGTTTCTCGCGACTAGGTATCCCATCACAACCGAATCAATACCACCGACCAAAATAAACACTGCATCATTGTTCAATTCTTCAAGCCATCTGCTGCCTATCTCGGGCACCTCACTTGCAAGTCGATCGGCACCTCGAAAATTGTCAAGTGATTTCCGTGCTTCACTCTCTAGTAGTACTAGAACATCTACATCTTGCGATGAGGCAGGCCTCGAGAAAATTTGCACAGTCAGATTTTGAAATTTAGATTAATCAAAATTGCAAAACTATTTTGAAGCATCAGACAACAACGCGATCCTTTTTAAAATAGTTTGGCGAGATCGGTGGTCGGCCTCGTATTTCTTAATCTTGGCAAGTTCGGTCTTATTTAGCGCAACGAGTAGCGCAAGAATTTGTAACGCCGAGAGATCGTCATAACCAGTAATCGGCAATTTCGCTTGCGTCGATGAAACAGTTTTCTTCGCCTTTGCTTGTGACGATTCTTTCTTTTTCGTAGTTTTGGCTTGAATCTCATGACTCGTGTCAGTCACTAACTTGTCAGTTTTTGGCATTGTTGGAGGGTTGCTGGGCTCGCGTGTCGAGTAGTTATCGACCTGATCAATGAAGCGCTTATTGACTTGTTCGACCGCCATCTTTCCGACAAAACGCCACAACTTGATCTTGTCGGGTAACTGCGAAATGAACTTATCAATCAGCTCGCTTGGATTTGGCGGAGTGGGAGCCGCAGTCATATTGATCAGTGTACGAACAGCGGACAGGCGTCGTCTTCAACGGGGCAACTTGGTGCTGTTTGTCTAACTAGCAAGAAACAGTGAGAGCATTGGGTCTCATCTGCGCGACGCGGTTGAAGTCTCTCGACCCCGTCAGTGCGGTCATCGCCGACAACTTCGTCTTCTTCCTCGGGAGCAGTTTCTTGTGGTGATGCTAATTTGTCTTGTAAAATCGATGAGAGATCGGCTTCAACATCATCTTCAGTACGAAGATCATCGTCGTCATCGTCGTCGTCTGATGACTTTGGTTTGGCGGGGTCAACTGGTGCAAGCGTCGAACCTTCATCGCTTAGCGCTGTTGCCCCGTCGTTTGTTAAATCTACAACTAGGTCTCCAGTTAATGCA
>CALACK010000052.1 GCA_937890395.1 uncultured Acidimicrobiaceae bacterium
GCAACTAAAAACAACCCGTCAATATTTACGGACATAACTTCGCGCCAAGTTTGCAATGAGTATTCTTCGAATGGTTTGAAGAATTCATCAAGGCTCGAACCCTTTGACGCGGCATTATTAACTAGTACATCGATCCGACCGAAATCACTGACTACTGCTGCAACCATCTGTGCAACAGATTCCGGCGAAGTAATATCGCAGCCAAAGCCAGAAACTTTTTGACCAGACTTTTTAGAGACAGCATCAGCCACTGACTTCGCAGCAATCTGATCAATATCAACAACTGCTACTTGTGCTCCGCTGTCGGCAAAAGCTTGGCAGAAAACTTGACCTAGTAGACCAGCACCGCCAGTAACCAAAACAACTTTGTCTCTGAGGCTAAAAAGTTCTGAAGTTTGAGTTTTCGTCACCTGGCTGAACCTTTCGACATCATCCATTCAACCATTTCAAAATCTGCCTCAGAATCTATATCCAACGAGCGTTCTCGAGGCATCTCAAACAGACGGGTACTAGACGCGAACAAACTTGGATTATTCAAAAGCGCATCACGCCGCCAAACATAAATTGATGCATTCATGTCAAAACATTTTGGAGAATCTTGACGACGCGTTACGGCATTTTTTAAAGGTTTTGAAAGCTGGACGATTCCATTTTCATCTTGCTCAACAAGATTGAAATAAGGAGATCGGTGTGCTGGTGTGCCAGTGATGACATTGTCGGCGTTTGTCGCCGTTAGAAGATCTAAAGAACCGATAATGTCTGCGACTATACGAAGAGGGGCAGTCGCATCTAAGTCAATGATGATGTCAAATTGACCAAATTCTTTTTCAGTCGTTTCAACACAGTGTCTAATTGCTGGAAGTTTTGGCGCCGTATCTGAAGCCATTTCTGCGGGACGATCGACAACAAAGGTTGCTCCATGAGCCAGCGCCGTGTCACGAATTTCTGGGCTGTCACTGCTAACGGCAATCTGTGAAAATAGTTTGGACTCAACGGCCTGTCGTAACGAATAGGCAATTAGTGGTAGCCCATTGATTAGTCGCAAATTTTTGTTTGTAACACCTTTAGATCCGGCGCGCGCACAAATCGTGCAGAGAATTTTCATCGGTTGACCCATTTTTGTTTGTTTGATGCTTTTTCTATCGCGCCGATCGTTTCGACGACTGCAAGTGCCTCATCAAATGTGCAAAGCGTGGTTGCATCCTTTTCGATCATCGCGGTGTGTTCGGCCAAGTAGGTCTGATCTGGTTCAAGTTTAAATGTTTGTGTTGCTTCATTAAATTGTGCTGTTTTTGAAATCAAGTCAACTTTAATTGTGCCGTTGTCTCCATTGATCGTGATGTTTCGTTGTTTGATTCGATCAAGATAATTCAATTGAAT
>CALACK010000053.1 GCA_937890395.1 uncultured Acidimicrobiaceae bacterium
GCAATTTTCGGTTTTCGTGGTGCCGATGTGCGGGCCTTCGTGCTTCGTGGTGACCCAACGAAAAAGCGAACGCTAACGACGAATCATCGTTCAGATAAGCCGGTTCTTGATGCGCTTAATAGTGCCTTAGATGGCGCAATGTTTGGTGGCGGTATCCCGTATATTTCGGTTAACGCAAGTTCTAAAAATCGCAAGTCGCGGTTTAGCCCTGGTGATGCAGTTGAGTTTGTCGACGTCGGTGAAGTTACAAGTCAAAATCGATTAGACGTGCCGGCAACACGAGTTGTGCACGAACTATTGACGCTTGGCAAACTCAAAATTGATGGCACAAGTCGTGATATTGATCCGCGTGATATTTGTGTGCTCGTGCGCACCAAGGCAACTGGGCGGGCGATTGAACGCAAACTTAAACAGTTCAAGATTCCGGCTGTAAGCAACGGCACCGAATCTGTGATGGAAGGCGCGATGGCCAGCCATTTGCGTTCGATATTTGAACTAATGGAGCGTCTCACTGATGTGGGCCGAACGCGCCGCGCCGCAGCGACACCATTTTTTGGTCTCTCACTGCGTCACGAAAGCGATATTTCTGATACTCAGTTGCAAAAAGTTCAAAATCGGGTCAACGCGTTGCGCACGATTTTGCAGTCTGATGGGGTTGCGGCACTCGCTGGTGCTATTAGTTCTGATGATCAATTTATGACTCGGCTAACAAAAGGATTGTCGGGCGAGCGTTACATCACCGACTTTGCCCATGTTATGGATGTGTTGCATGTGGCGACACAAGGCAAGCCGAGTTCGCCAACCCAAGTGCTTGAGCAATTTATGTCTTTAATCGATACTGATTCAACAAGTGATTTGGTCAGCAGGCGAGTCGAAAGCGATGTTGATGCGGTGCAGATCATGACGATTCACAGCGCTAAGGGTTTGCAGTTTCCGTGTGTTGTGGTTGCCGATTTATGGAAGCCACCTACACAAACTCGTGGTGCACCTGTGTTTTATCTCGAAGATCAACGCGTGGTCGACATTACTCACGGTTTGAGCAACCCGACTGGTGCATCTCGAGAAGTAGCAAAAGAAGCCGTGAAAATGGCAGAACAAGGTGAGATGCGGCGATTGATGTATGTCGCGCTAACGCGCACAATGCATCATTTGTCGGTGCTTGTCACTGACGACACGAAGAGTTCATTGACATCGATGATTCCGCAGATGCCAGCCAAAAGACTCATAGATTCTGTCGCCAAACTCAAAACGTATCAAGCCAAAATCGCCAAGCCCGGTGCTAAAGAATTTGCATGTGCCACAGCGCCAGCGACGATCACTCAGTCTTATCGCCGCACATCGTTCTCGGGCATCATGGATATTCACACCAAGTCTCAGCGTCGCGACTATTTCGACTTGCCAAGTCACGGCAATGACGAATTCGGCACTGCGGCCGGCAGCCCTGCGCTTTTCAGCGATGCGCCCAGCAGCCCTGCGCCAGCCGACACTGCCGAATCACGCGACGACCTCAAGAGGTTTACGATCCCAGTTTTACCGGCCAGCAAAAATGTCGGTAATCAGATTCACGACATTCTTGAAATAGTTGATACTTCGGTGCGACCATTACGCGACGAAGTAGCTCGTGCGGTGCAACATGTTGCAAAATCAAGTTTGTTACGCGGCTATCACCAACCACTTACAACAATGTTGACGCGCGCACTTGAGACACCGTTTGGTGGCGCATTTGGTGATGTGTGCTTTGCCGATATTAATCCGCAAGATCGGCTTGCCGAAATGGATTTCGAGATGACCGTCGCGCTGTCTTCGGCAAATGTTCTGACCAGCGATATTGGTCGAGTCTTGCTCAGCGTGTTGAACCCAACAGATGTCTTGCGCAATTATGCAACAGCGCTTACTGATTCGTCATTTGATATTTCGATCGCTGGATTAATCAACGGTTCGCTTGATGCGTTGTTGCGGTTGCCAGGCAGCACGCCGACACAGCCGTTGCTCGCAATCACCGATTACAAGAGCAACAAGCTTCATCGTGATTCAGACGCGTCACCGATCGCAAATTATTCGCCTGTGCATGTGCAAGCCAAAATGGAAGAGGCTCATTACATTCTGCAAGCACTCATCTATGGCACAAGTATCTATCGAATGTTGCGCTGGCGATTGCCAGAAGCAGACCACGATTCTTGTATCAAAGGCATTGCGTATGGTTTTATTCGTGGCATGGTCGGGCCAGATACGCCAATTGATGCAAACGGTCTGCGATATGGCGTGTTCACATGGCAAGCACCATCTGGTTTGTGGCGCGCACTCAGTGATTTATTCGCCGGAAGCAAACCAGCGCAATGAACTTCACCGAACTAAACCCATATCTTGACGCACAAGTTGTCTCGGCTGGCGATGTCGCCGCTGCTAAAACTTTGATCGCACTTGTGGCTCGCAACGGCAAACCTCAGCCAGAACTAATGGGCACGTTATTGATTTGTCTGGCTCTGCGTACACCGCGTGACCGACACACTTGCGTTGACCTCGAACAAGTTGGCGACTGGTTAACAACCGAAGGTGTTGATGCGAATCTTGACTGGCCAACAGATTCTGCAAGTTGGTTGACTGCTGCTAAAAAATGTCCATTGATTTTTGGTCGCCCTGGTGAGCCAACGCCACTAATTGTTGACGGCACTCGCGTCTATCTCAACCGTGCGTACGCCGAAGAGGGTGCGATCGCTGCTGCGCTGACGCGCGATAAAGCCCAGCATCTGCACATTATTCTTGGTGGCCCGGGCACTGGCAAAACTCGCGAAGTGGCAATGAAGTTCATCGAGCGTTTCAAGGCGGGCGAGCGAAACATCAAAGTTGCGCTCGCCGCACCAACCGGCAAAGCCGCCGCACGAATGCGTGAAGTCTTGTTACGCCAGTGCGACGATCTGAAAAAACTCCCCGACGGCAAAGATGTTGATTGGCAGGCAGTCAACGATGCGATTGATAATGCGTTCTCGGGCACGGTGCACTCGCTGCTTGGTTTTGGCCCATCTCGTGAACCGCGATATAAATACAACGCCGATAATTATTTGCCATTTGATTGGGTCGTGATTGACGAAGCCTCAATGTTGCCGTCGTCAATGATGTATCGACTTGTTGATGCACTCAACCCCGCAACGGCGCTGCTTCTTGTTGGCGACCCTGACCAACTTGCAAGTGTTGATGCCGGTTCGGTGCTTGGCGATATCGCTAAAGTCGCGAGTCACAAAGAGTCAATTCTGTTTACACAAACCAAAATTATGCGTGATCAATGGCGTTTACCACCAGAGATTGACGGTCTCGCTCGTCTATTGCGACTTGAGTCGCCCGTCGACGGTCAAGTTCTTGGCAACTCGCAACATGTTGATGCCGTGATCAAATATCTCGAATCTCATAAATCTAAAATTTCATGGATCAAGCCCGACTCTGACACGAAGAAACTCGCAGAACTGCAAGACAAAGTTGTAACTCATGCCCGGCAGTTGCATGCGTGTGCAATTAGTGGCGACCCGCAGTCGGCGCTCAGTAAGCGCGCCGAGATGCAACTTCTTTGTGCGCATCGCGAAGGACCAAACAGTGTGAGTTTCTGGAACGGTTTCGTAGAGCACAAACTCGGCCCCTACACCGACACTCGTTGGTATTTTGGCCGACCAATTATGGTGACGCACAATAACCGTGCGATTGATCTCTACAACGGAGACGTTGGAGTAATCGTGCCAGACGAATCTGGCACACCAGTTGGTGCATTTAGTGACGGCAGTTCATTTCGAGTTGTGCCGACGATGCGACTAGAAAATGTCGAGAGTGTTCATGCTCTCACAATTCATAAAAGCCAAGGCTCAGAATATGACGAAGTTGTCGTCGTGTTGCCAAACGAGTCAAGCCGAATTCTGACTCGCGAACTTTTCTACACCGGTATCACTCGCACAAAAAATCGATTGACAATAATTGGTAGCGAGGCTGTCGTTCGTAGCGCTGTATCTCAGGCAATTCGTCGTGCGTCAGGCCTCGCCAGCCGGTTATAACAATTTCTTTAATTCAAATTCGGGTGCGATGTAGAGTATTGAGACTTTCGTTGTTGCAAACTCTGCGAACTTAGTGAGAGTCGTCAAGATCTCGTCTAATTTTGTTGGTTCTAAATCGGCGCCCTCAAGATCGCGAATCAGAAAAATATCTGTTCCGATTGAGCAACTCAGGTCGAACTCTGCTTTCTCTGGCAGCAGCGGCTCAAGTAGTTCTATCGCTGTATTAATTGCTTGGTTATCGTCCTCATCGTGTCGGCTGTGATCGAGAAGGTATTGCAACGAAATTATTGAATTTTCGTCATCTAACGATACTTCGGTCACAAACAGTTGCAAGCCACGGTATTTGATTTCGTGATTACCGGTGTGTTCAATTTCTTCCCAGAACTTAGTGTCGGCATCTTGATAAAAGCTCGGCGCACTATCACCGGCGTACTTTCCACCACGGTCGGTGAACCAATCTATAACTGGCTGGAATTTCTCCATTCGTACCTCCT
>CALACK010000054.1 GCA_937890395.1 uncultured Acidimicrobiaceae bacterium
AACACTGCCCAGCCTGCTCGACTACAAACTCGAAGTTGTAGCTGACAACACTCAGTTTCTCATCGTCGAATTACCCGCCTAAATTCTGCAGAAGTACTAGGTTATTTCCAGTGCTGATATCAATTCGTTCTTGACGGTTTGCCGTTTGACTCAAAAGCCGAGTTCATTTTCTTGGTCGGCGTTGTTGGTTTTGTCATCGCGCCCAAGACCGCGGCGTCTCTTAAAATTTGGTTGATTTCACCGGACAATCGTCGACTATTTCTGATGGTCTCTAGACGGCAAAAGATACTGATCCATCATCGCGATATGGGATGTCATGAATGTCTCTGCCTACGAAGTCAATAACGGGCAACCTCTCCCAGTCAACGTCAACTCCTAGACCTGGTTCGTTTGAAAGAAGTAGCCAACCACCGTCACGCTTAAAGCGAGATTGGATACCAGAGTTCAACGCCAGCGAATCATCGAAACGGCTAAATTCCTGGACTATGAAATTTGGAATTGATGCCCCAATGTGTGCAGAAGCCGCAGTAAGTATTGGTCCAAGGCAGTTGTGTACAACTACGGTTGAACTATGTGCTTCAGCGACTGAAGCAATTTTCTTTACGTGACTGATTCCGCCGGCGGTTTCGAGGTCGGGACGCACATACTGAGGGCCACCTAGTGTGAGCATGTCGTTGAATTCCCAAATGTTATGAAGTCTTTCACCGACACCTACTGCCGCATCATGTGTTGATGCCACTCGCGACTGTGCGGAGAAGCTATCAATTTGAATTGGATCCTCGATGAATAATGGACGAAATGTTGCAAGTTCATTCATAATTGCGCTCGACTGCAGGGCTGTGAGTTTGCGGTGTAGTTCAAAGATTAGATCGACACTTTCGCCGACCAAGTCTCTGATCGCTTTGGCGCGAGCAACTGTTTTAGTGATTATCTCGGGTAGAGAAAGACTTTGAACGTTTTCAGGAAGCGGGTCAAATTTAAGAGCAGTAAAGCCCTCTGCGATCGCCGAACGAGCATCTGTAATAATTTCATCAATAGAGCCGTTACGTAATAAAAGATGGAGGCGGAGTTTTGTCCGTGTTGGTCCACCCAGCAATTCGTATATCGGAACACCGAGT
>CALACK010000055.1 GCA_937890395.1 uncultured Acidimicrobiaceae bacterium
CGGCGGCGACAAGTCGCGCTGAGGTTTCGTTGGCTGGGTTGGGAAAAGGAAAGCGCTTTGTCATGCGCCACAGCCTACCCCTATACCCGACTAATTTAGTCAGGTATTAATCGCTTGTGAGGATGAATCAATAGAGGGGCTAGTGAGCTCTTAAGCGAACTATTTAGTGGCTGTATGAGCGTGCGACGTGGGTGGCGGCATGGATGTGATCAATGGTGAGACCGCAACACCCGCCGATGAGTTGGACGCCGTGACTGATCCAGTCGGCGTAAAAAGTTTCGAGATGGTCTGGTGAAATGACATCAACGAACCTCCAGTCGGGCATTTCGAAGTAGCCCGAGTCTGGATAGGCCGAAAGTGGGCCAGTGAAGTCTTGGCGAATCGCCGCGAGTGTTTCGCCAATAATCTCGGATCCGGTATGCATCACGCCAGCCACATCAATACCAGTTTTTGGAATCAACTTAGTGATCTCGCTGAGTGGAATTTCCTGATGCTGATCAAAACTTATGGCGCGACCATCTTTTGCTCGTCGAGCGCTCATTCCGAACCAAACTGGCAGACCAGTTGCTAGTGCGGCGTTCAACGCGATCGGCACGCGATTAGGTTCATACATCATCTCTAACATGATGTGATCAACTCCAGAAGATTTCAAAATATCTGCGAGTTCACCAAAAGCGTGTGCGAGTTCGTCGTTCGACGGCACTTGGGCCTGATCAACTTTTGCGGTGCCAGCAGCCACGGGCAACATGTGCGAGAGTGAACCAGCCACCGCAATTTTGCGACTCGGTGATTTTTTAGTTGCCAAGTCACGTGCACGCAACGCCGCTTCAACCGCGATGCGATTGATTTCTTCTACTTGATCGGCATAACCCGCAGGTGTGAGCATCAATCGCGATGAAGCAAAAGTATTTGCAGTGACCACATCAGCACCGGCATCGATGTAATCGAGATGAACTTGAGTTAGCAGTTCGCTGTTGTTAAGTGACGCCGGGCCACACCACGCCGAAGGGTCCATTTGTGCTCCGCGGCGTTGCAGTTCTGTGCCAGTACCGCCGTCTAAAACGATTATTTCACCGGCGTCCAAGCGAACTTTAA
>CALACK010000056.1 GCA_937890395.1 uncultured Acidimicrobiaceae bacterium
TTCGCGATCTTTTTCGCAGTCTTTTTCTTTGTAGCCATGTTTTTCTCCTTGATTTTTGTGCTTAGTTAGACTTTGGTCGACTTTTACGTGCCGACTGAAGTGAGGATATTACGAACAAAAGTCCGACAACCCACCACTGATACTTTTCAATGTAATTCAGAAAATCCTTAATTTGCTGCTCAAATAATTTGCCGCCACGCCACAACACGGCAAGCTTTATTGCAATACCTAACATCAGAAGCGGTATAAATTTTTGAGTCTTCATTTTGCGGTGTCCAACTAAAAGGCAAACGACATTGCTTCCTGGCATCAGCACAACCATCAAAGCGCCAGCTTTATCGACGGCACTTTCAGTCCACCTATAAATAGCAGGCATTTCGCCGACATTTCCTAAAACCCAACTTGTTGCTTTCTCTCCATACCATCGGCCAACTAAAAATAATGCGACTCCTGCGAGCAACACCCGACAGAAACCGATAACTGAGTAACTAAATAAATCGATATACGGCACGGAGCCAAATAAATTACGATTTCGCGAACTTAGCAACAGCACGAGTTTTGGTCGCTCGTCGACGAGTGCTGGGCCGATATTTGTGCCGATTGTGCCGATCACAAACAACATCGTTGTCAATGTCAGTACGGCTTTTCGCATTCGTTACACGCTAGCCGACTTGCTAACTTTATTGATAGTAACTGGCTATCTTTTGGGGGGCTCATGAAGGGTTTAATGCAGGACACACCACTAACCATGGTGCACATATTTGAGCGTGCTGAAAAGTACCACTCGGATAAAACAATCACCACGGCGACTGCGGTTGGCAAAGTTCGAATTAGTTATGGTGAGTGGGCAGCGCGCACGCGTCAACTTGGCGGCGCATTAGACAAGCTCAAGATTTCAGCAGATGGGCGAGTGGCGACTTTTGGATGGAACACCGCAAGACACCTCGAACTTTATTTCGCAGCACCATGCACGGGGCGTGTTGTTCACACTTTGAATATTCGGTTGTTCCCCGAACAACTCACGTACATCGCAAATCACGCTGAAGACGAAGTGGTCTTCGTCGACCGTTCGCTGTTCGGTTTGATTGCACCACTGTTGCCGACATTCAAAACTGTCAAGCATCTCGTGATAATGAACGACGGCAAAGGTGATGTGCCAGATTCTGTAGACGGTATGCAGATGTACGACTACGAAGAATTGATCAAAGGTGTTTCAGGCGTTGAATTTAGAATCACTGATGAAAATCGAGCGGCAAGTATGTGTTACACAAGCGGCACCACCGGCAACCCGAAAGGTGTTGTCTATAGTCATCGGTCAACATTTATGCACACGATGGGAGCAATGACGGTTGACTCGCTAGGTGCGCGTGAGAGCGACATCATTTTGCCAGTTGTACCGATGTTTCATGCCAACGCCTGGGGACTTGCGCACGCTGCAGTTGCATGTGGTGCAAATCTCGTGCTGCCTGGCCCAGATTTATCTGGCAAGGCAATAGCCGATTTGATCGTCGAAGAAAAAGTAACTGTGGCGGCAGGTGTGCCGACCATTTGGATGAGCGTGTTGCCTGAACTCAAGGGTCGCGACACTTCTGCGTTAAGGGTCATCCCTGTTGGTGGCAGCGCTGTACCAAAAGCGTTGAGCGAGGCATACCGAGAAACGGTTGGCCTACCAATCTTGCAGGCATGGGGGATGACAGAGACGAGCCCAATCGCTGCGACTTGCAATTTATCGCTTGCTGATCAGCAAAAATCAATTGAAGAGCAGGCCGAGCTTCGTACAACTGTTGGCACAATCAATTTTGGTGTTGACTGTCGTGTCGTGTTGCCGAGCACTACTACGCCGGTGCCGTGGGATGGTGAGACGAGTGGCGAGTTACAGTGTGCAGGTTCGTGGATTGCATCAACTTATTACAACGACGCTCGCGCCGGCGAAAGTTTCACTGATGACGGTTGGCTACGCACTGGTGATGTTGCGACAATGGATTCTTTAGGTCGCATACGTCTTGTTGATCGCACAAAAGATCTAATTAAAACTGGTGGAGAATGGATCTCGTCTGTAGAGATTGAGAACGAACTGATGTCACATCCAAAAATTAAAGAAGCAGCAGTTGTTGGTGTGCCGCATCCAAAGTGGTCAGAACGACCGCTCGCGTGCGTTGTGCTCAACCCCGGTGAATCGTTAACTAAGCAAGAAGTACTTGACTACATTCGACCGAGGCTCGCCAAGTGGCAAGTGCCAGATGATGTCGTTTTTATTGACGAAGTGCCAAAAACGAGCGTCGGTAAATTCTCTAAAAAAACTCTCCGCGAAAAATACGCAGATTACGTTTTGCCAACCGCCTGAACTCGGCGTAAGAATTGTTTAGTTCGATCATTTTTAGAGCCAAAACCAGCACCACTTGACACTGAGACGGTTAGAGTCTTATTGTCTCACTATGGCTATCGCAGTTGATGCAAACCAGGCGGCTTTCACCGAAGTAGAAACACGTGTTCTAAATGCAACCAAGCTGGCGATTGAGAAGTGGGGAGTTTCGAGATTCACCGTCGCCGATGTTTGTGATCTTGCAGGTGTTTCGCGAGCGACTCTCTACAGGATGTTTCCAGGCGGGAAAGAAATTTTGCTCGAAGCATTGCATGTTCGTTCGCTAGATGAGTTTTTCACCACGCTTTTAGATCGCGCCGGTGGCGCAAGATCACTTGAAGATTTGCTCGTGCGGTGCATCGTTTCAGCTACCACCCAGTTGCGCAACGATCAACACTTAGCGATGATGCTGGCCACTGAGCCAGGCACGACTCTGATGCAATTTACGATCGACGGCTTGTCGCGCATTGTGCGTGTTGCCGCTGCGTATTTGGCACCTCACGTCTCAAACTTTTTGCCGAAGCGTGAAGCTGATGCATTGGTTGAAGTTTTGGCACGTCTCGTAATTTCTTACTTTTTGACGCCTTCCGATAGATACGACTTTGCAAATGAGGCGAGCGTTGTCAAGTTCTTAGATTCGCATATCAATATCCATGAAGTATCAAAAAAATAAAACAACTAGATAACCAACTAACCAATTAAAGAAAACGGAGAAAATTATGTCAATCACAGAAAAGCAAAATCAAGACATCATTGGTCGAGATCAAATCAACAATATTGAGGCGATCCTGAGTATTCCAGTTACGCCAACTAATGAAATCGAGCATGCTGTAAAAAATAACGCTGACACAATTTTTACTTGGGATTACTCGTTGACCCGACCGCCATTGCGCAAACTTTATGAGAAAGCCAAGACAAGCCAATGGAATGGCACTACCGATTTGCCGTGGGACACAGCAGTTGACATCGAAAAGACCGTTGCAGCTGATCAAGCAGCCATTGGTAATGGTGTAGACCCAAGTTGGTATGCCGATACAAAACTTGCAACATGGGGAGACAAAGAATGGCTTGAGTTTGGTATTCAAAGTCGCAAATGGATGCTTTCGCAATTTCTTCACGGCGAACAGGGTGCATTGATCTGTACAGCCAAAATTGTCGAGACTGTGCCGTGGTACGACGCAAAGTTGTATGCCAGCACCCAAGTCGTAGACGAAGCTCGACATGTTGAAGTATTTGCACGTTACCTAGACGAAAAACTCGAAGGTGGATACCCAATTAACGCTCACCTTGGTTTGCTAATTGATGACATCGTTAAAGACTCACGCTGGGACTTGACGTACCTCGGAATGCAGATCATGGTTGAGGGTCTCGCTCTCGCGGCGTTTGGTTATTTGCACCAATTAACTGGCGAGCCGCTTCTTAAGAAACTTCTTCGCTACGTAATGAGTGATGAAGCTCGCCACGTTGCGTTCGGCGTGTTGAGCCTTAAAGAGGTTTACGACGGAATGAGTGATGCAGAAATTATGGAGCGACAAGAGTTTGCCTACGAGGCAAGTATCCGCATGCGTGACCGGTTCTTGCAACAAGAAGTTTGGCAGTACATGGGTGTAGATCCGAAATCGGTAATTCCGTTACTAATCAACGATCCAACTCGCAAAATATTTCAGCAGATGTTGTTCGCCAAAATTGTGCCGAACTGCAAGAAGCTCGGTTTACTTGATCGCAACGATTTTTGGTTGCGTCATCGCTTTGAAGAAATGGGTGTTATTCAGTTCGAAGATTGGGAGAACACCGGTGATGAGTATCTCAAGTTCGAAATCGGCAAAGAAGTCGAAACAGCGAACTGATCTAGCGCATAAATTTATACAGCCGTGAGTTCTTGACTGGCTAGCATCTAACCATGCCAAGATTCGGTCAAGTACTCACAGCAATGGTCACCCCGTTTGATAAAAATGGCGAACTTGATCTTGACGGCGTGCGTCGTCTCGCAAAGTGGTTGCAAGACAACGGCAACGACGGGCTCGTAGTAGGCGGCACAACCGGTGAAGCATCGACGCTCACCGACGAAGAGAAACTCTCATTGTTTGCGGCGACTGTTGAGGCAGTGACAATCCCAGTTATTGCGGGGACAGTCACGAACGACACACGCCATTCGATTCAACTGACGAAACAAGCTTCAAAACTGGGCATCGCAGGCGTGCTCGCGGTTGGCCCGTATTACAACCGGCCGTCACAAGCCGGCATTTTGGCTCACATGACAGCAGTTTGTGCAGCGACAACTCTTCCGGTCGTCGTTTACGACATACCGATGCGTACTGGTCGAAAGATTTCAACTGCGACACTCGCGAAACTTGCGAACGAAGTAAAAAATGTTGCTGCGTTGAAAGATGCGAGTGGCAACCCGGCTGAGACCGCGATGTTGATGACACAAGTGCCAAAAAGTTTTGAACTTCTCAGCGGTGATGATGGTATGACTTTGCCGCTAATGGCGATTGGTGCAGTCGGCGTGATCGGAGTAGCGACGCATTGGACAGGTATTGATCACCAAGAGATGTTCAAAAAATGGAATGCTGGAGATATCGCAGGCGCACGAGCAGTGAACGCAAGAATGTTAGAAAGTTTTGCGTTTGAGACTGGCGACGAAAATCCAAATCCATTGCCAAGTAAAGCGATGATGAACCATCTTGGATTATCAGTTGGTGATGCGCGATTACCAATGGGGCCGCCACCAAGTGGTCTTGCCGAACGGGCAGCAAAAGTATTTGGCAATTTGCAAGCAGCGCGTGCCGCCGCAAGTCGCTAACAGATTATTTAATGTCAAAACCAGTTCGCATCTCGTTTCTTGGCGGGCTCGGCGAAATTGGCCGTAACTGCATGGCGATTGAGCAAGATAAAAAAATCTTGCTAATTGACTGCGGTTTGATGTTTCCGAAGGCTGAACACGGCGACGACATTGATGTGATAATTCCTGACTTCACGTGGTTGCTTCAAAACAAAGAGCGAATAGTTGGATGTGTGGCCACGCACGGTCATGAAGATCACGTGGGTGCATTGCAATATTTGTTGCGAGATGCTTCGTTTCCGTTATATGGTTCGGCACTGACTTTAGGTTTGGCGCGAAATCGAATCGCTGAGGCCCGACTGACTGAGAAAACTAAGTTCATCGAAGTTGATGACAACGATCGAGTCAAGATTGGCCCATTTGAAGTCGAGTTCATACCAGTAACGCATTCTGTTCCGCATGCTCATGCAATCGCTTTACATACATCGCAAGGCGTGATTGTTCATTCGGGCGATTTTAAACTTGATCTGACACCAGTTGACGATCGACGCACCGATCTTGCACGGTTGGGTTCTCTGTCATCCAATGAAGGTATTCGGTTGTTGATGCTCGACTCAACAAATGCCGGCGAACGTGGTCACGCACCGAGTGAATCAGATGTCGGTGTCGTGTTGCGGCAACTATTTAACGACCATCGGAGTAAACGGATTATCACTGCGAGTTTCGCGAGCCATATTCACAGGGTGCAACAAATTGCTAACGCGGCTATTGAGTCTGGTCGTGTCGTCGTGCCATTGGGGCGTTCGATGATCAATAATATTCGTCTCGCTCGAGATCTAAAAGTTTTGACAATCCCAGAAAAAAGTTTGGTCAGCAGTGACTCGCTCGGTAAATATGACGATGAAGAAATTTGTATCATCTCGACTGGGTCACAAGGCGAAGCGATGTCGGCACTGACACTGTTGGCAAAAGGCGATAGCCGCTATGTGAAAGTAGGGGAGAACGACACAGTTGTGTTCTCGAGCCACGCGATTCCGGGTAACGAACATAATGTCAATAAAGTAATTGACGCATTGCTGCGTCGCGGGGCCACTGTCGTGCATTCGGGTATCGCTGATGTGCACGCGACTGGTCATGCGCAGGCTGAAGATCTAAAAATGTATTTGAGCATTACTGAACCTGAATGGTTTATCCCGATTCATGGTGAGTATCGCCACATGGTTGCCAACACCGAGTTAGCGAAAATCATGGGAGTCGCGCCAAGCAAAGTGTTGTTATGCGAAGACGGTGATGTCGTTGAGATCACCGACAAGAATCTCGACTTTGATGGCCGCATACCGGCAGAGTTTGTCGTGCCAGCAAAATTGCAACGGGGTAACAAGAGTAAAAAAGCCAAGCATAAGTAAGCCAAGCATAAGTAAGCCAACACAAATAATCGGCCTTGTTAGTCCCTGACCGAGAGATGCCCGATTGGTATTGTTAGTCCGTGGCAAAAGCAGCGAAACCTAAATCTTCGCGGGCTAAATCTTCGCGGTCTAAATCTGTGCAGTCTAAATCCGGTTCGTCTGGGGCTAAGCGAAAAGCTCCGCGCTCAGCGTCACATTTGAGCACGTATCGAGAACATGAAAAAGATGATGAACCGACGAAGTACTACTACAGGTCAGACCATCCGCCAATGTTTGGTGGTGTGTTTGAAGGTCATTCAAACGAATTTGCTGGTTTGGGATTAATCGCCTTTGGTATTTTGCTTGTTTTGTCAGTCTATTTAGAGTCGGCTGGTCCGGTTGGTGGAGTATTAGACGACGCTCTGTTGTCTTTGATCGGTGGTGGGCGGTATTTTTTGCCAGCCCTGAGTTTTGGACTTGGAATTGCTCTAGCAATTCAAAAAGATTGGCAATTGCGATCTCGTAATGCAATTGGTTGGGCTTTATTTTCTAGCGTGCTACTTGGTCTTGGACATATTTATTCGAATGATTCTGCAAAGAATCCTGGTGGATGGATTGGATGGCTGTTTAGTGAGCCAATAACAAGTTCATTTTCTGACACTGGGGCAACTGCGCTGTTAGCGATCTTGGTGGTTTGCTCAGTAATGCTGATAACAGGCAAATCTGTGATTGAGCTATGCATTTTGATTTGGAGACTTATGGTTGGAGCAAACTCTTATATTGCACAAAAAAGTCAAATCCAGGAAGATTCAGCCGGCGCAAACAGATTGGATATGGGTTTTGATAATCCTGAAGATTTCGATGGTGAGTCGGCACAATTATTTGATTTTTCGCTCGATCCAGAATTAGAAGACATCGATGACGAAGAAGTGGTTGAGTCAGAATTGGTTGACGAACAACCGAAACCCAAACGCGGTCGCAAGCGACGTGGACGGGCAGAAGCAAAACTCGCACCAGTTAAGGGTGAGTTGCAGGAGATACCACTGGGACCATCTGGGCAGCCAAGTGCTTGGACACTTCCAGAAATAGAATTTCTTTCATTAACGACAAATAAAAAAGCGAATGAGCAGACAATCCGAGATCGTGGTGATCAACTCGTCGCAGCACTTGCATCACATGGTGTTGAAACTGTGCTCGTCGGGTATACCCGTGGGCCAACTGTTACTCGCTACGAACTTTCACTAGGCGACGGTGTAAAAGTTGCCAAAGTTACTTCATTGTCTCGAGATATTGCTTACACAATGGCTGCAACTGATGTGCGAATTCTTGCACCAATACCTGGTCGTTCGGCGATCGGTATTGAGGTGCCAAATGAACTTCGAGAACTAGTTTCAATTGGAGATCTTCTAGTTTCTCAAGAAGCGCGCACTGCAAATCATCCGCTTGATGTTGCCGTGGGCAAAGATATTTCGGGTCGCTCGGTTTTCTTGAATATTTCAACGACACCACACTTGTTAATTGCAGGCGCGACAGGTGCAGGTAAATCAAGCGCAATTAACTGCATCATCACATCGGTATTGATGCGGGCGACGCCTGATCAGGTCAAAATGATTCTTATCGACCCTAAACAAGTTGAGATGGGGCAGTATGCACGCTTGCCGCACTTGTTGACCGCTCCGGTTACGAACCCGAAAAAAGCCGCAAACGCACTTGGCTGGGCAGTGAAAGAAATGGAGCGTAGATACGACGTTCTAGTTGAAGCCGGGTTCCGTGATATTGCGGGTTACAACGCCGCATATGATCGTGGCGAAATGTCGGCCGAGGCAGGGCAGCCCGCAGATAAAAAGTTTGAGCGGATTCCGTACGTTTTGATTGTTGTTGATGAGTTGAACGATTTAATGATGGTTGCCGCACGTGATGTAGAAGATTGCATTACAAGAATCGCTCAAAAAGCACGCGCGGTCGGAATCCACTTAATAGTTGCAACACAACGACCGAGTGTGAACGTAATAACCGGTGTAATCAAAGCCAATATTCCGGCGCGTATGGCATTCGCTGTTTCGAGCCTTACTGATAGTCGAGTGATTTTAGATCAGCCCGGTGCCGAAAAGTTGATTGGTATGGGCGACATGTTGATGTTGCCTGGAAACACATCGGTATCGCAACGATTGCAATCTGCATGGGTCAGCGAAAATGAAGTGAAGAAAGTTGTCGGACACTGGCGACGACAAGCCCCAGAAGTTACTTATGTTTCTGGGGTAGAAGGCGAAGCCAATGCTTCGGGTGGTGCCCCCATATTCGGCGGAAGCAGTGGCGACGAAGGCGATGATGAGTTGATGCGTCAAGCGATGGATCTAGTAGTTCGCGCCCAACAAGGCAGCACTTCAATGTTGCAGCGCAAACTTAAAGTAGGTTTTGCGCGTGCAGGTCGTCTAATGGACATGCTTGAACAACGAGGTGTCGTGGCCGCAAGTGAGGGCTCAAGGCCTCGCGAAGTTTTAATGAGTATCGAAGAACTAGAACTGATTCAAAAGGCCAGTTAGTACGGTTATTTAAGTTAGACGGATATCTCAATTAGATAGCATTACAACCCGTGACGCAGCGTTTTTATCTTGAGTCGCTTGGTTGTCCAAAGAATGATGTCGACTCGGACAAAATAATCGGCACGTTGATGCTCGATGGTCTTGAACGAACTGATGATGCGAGTCTGGCTGATCTTGTTGTTGTCAACACTTGTGCGTTTATCGAAGACGCGCGAAGAGAATCTATTGACACTGTGTTGGCGCTTTCAAAACAGCGCAAAGATGGCGCACGCGTCGTTGTGACCGGATGCATGGCTGAGCGTTATGGGTCTGAACTTGCTGAATCGTTACCAGAGGCCGACCACATCGCGGGTTTCGGAGTGCCGATAACACTTACTAAAAAATCACTGACGGTTTCTGGCGAGAAGATACCTTTGTTTGATTTGCTGAACTTGCCGAGGCCAAAGTCGAGTTCGCCATGGGCATATATAAAAATCGCCGAAGGTTGCGATCGAAATTGTGGATTTTGTGCGATCCCAAGTTTTCGTGGTCCGCAGCGCAGCCGCGATTTTGAATCAATTCTTGCCGAGGTTGATCAACTTGGTGCCAAAGAAATTGTTTTAGTTGCCCAAGACCTCGCAAGTTATGGAAAAGATCGACCCGACGAACTTGGTGCAGGTTCAATTGTTGAATTGGTTAATCGTGTTGCCAGCAAAGTGCAACGCACGAGACTGCTCTACTTATATCCAAGCGATTTAAGTGATGCTTTGATTGATGCAATTTGCGCAACCGGAGTGCCATATTTTGATCTTTCGCTACAGCATGTCTCTAAACCGCACTTGCGTCGAATGCGCCGGTGGGGTGACGGTACGCGCTTTTTGAACCGCATAGAGAATATTCGTAAACGCGAGCCCGAGGCGGCGATGCGAAGTAATTTCATTGTTGGGTACCCAGGCGAAACCGAAGAAGATCACGACCAGTTACTGGCATTCATCGAAGATGCGCAACTTGATTGGTGCGGATTCTTTGGATTTAGTCCAGAAGAGGGCACGTATGCTCTGAACTTGCCCGATCATGTAGAGCAATCACTAATGAACGAGCGCCTCAGCGAATTACGCGAAATGCAAGACGCGATTACGGCGCGCCGTCGGGACGACTTAATTGGTGAGACACTAGAAGTGCTCGTAGATTCAACTGGCGTCGGTAGAAGCCATCGAGAAGCCCCAGAAATTGACGGAGTAATTCATGTCAGCGAGACTCTAAGCGTGGGAAGTTTTGTGCAAGTTGAAATCGCTGATGCTCTCGGACCGGATCTTTTGGCAGTTGGCGCAGCGTCAGATGCAGCGAGTAGGTAGATCATGCCAGTAGATCCAAATGCATTAGCAACTTGGGCGAACGCAGTTACTGTTTCGCGAATCTTAGTTTCACCACTTCTGTTCACTGTTATCTCACTTGACAACACAGGTTCATGGCTTGCTGCATGGTTATGGTTTGCGTTGTGCGTTAGTGATGTTCTAGACGGATATTTGGCACGCCGACATGGTGCAACTAAGAGTGGTGCGTTTCTAGACCCGCTCGCCGACAAGGTACTCGTGCTTGGCGCAATGTTCACGCTCGTCAATCGTGGAATGTTTTCGATTTGGCCTGTTGTGATTATTGCAATTCGCGAAGTAATCGTCAGCGTCTATCGCGTCGTAGTCGGGGCAAAAGGTGTCTCGGTGCCAGCGAGTCGAATCGCCAAAGTTAAAACTCTTAGCCAACAAGTATCGGTTGGGTTTGCTCTTGCACCGTTTAGTGCGCGCGATATGACTTACGCATGGAAGATAACGCTGTGGTTGGCTGTGGTATTGACAATCGTTAGCGGAGCGCAGTATGCAGTTCGTGCGTTTAAACCGGGCATGATTTTGCGGCGGGTCACGAAATAATGCGTTGCAGTGTTGTTGCTATTGGTACCGAACTTTTATTAGGTCAAATTGTTGACACGAACTCTTCGTGGTTGGGTGAGCAACTAGCTGCTGCTGGCATTGACTCGCTATTTCAAGTCAAAGTTGGTGACAATCTTGGCCGCATTGTCTCTACCTTGCGCTCGACTCTCGAGCAAACAGATGCTGTAATTATTTGTGGTGGGCTTGGGCCAACCCACGATGACATTACTCGCGAAGCAATCGCAGAAATTATGGGCGTTGAGTTAGAAATTAATGATGAAGTTGCCTTAGTGATAGAGCAGATGTTCACTTCACGCAATCGCAGAATGCCCGAGAATAACTTGCGTCAAGCGATGGTGCCACGAGGGGCAAAGATTATTGAGCAGCGTCGAGGTACTGCGCCAGGTTTGATTTGCCCAGTCGGTGACAAAGTTATGTATGCCGTGCCTGGTGTGCCGTTTGAACTTTACGAAATGTTTGAGAGAGCGATATTGCCTGACTTGTTAGCACGCAGTGGCGAAGCATCAGTAATTAAAAGTCGCGTGTTGAGAACTTGGGGCGATAGTGAGAGTGGGCTCAATGAGCGACTCGTTGGGGTGATCAGCGAACTTGAGAAAGTCGGTAATCCGACGTTGGCGTTTTTGGCAAGCGGCTGGGAAGGAATCAAAGTTCGGCTAACTGCAAAAGCGAATACACATCAAGATGCGATGAACTTAATTGATGTTTGGGATGCAAAAGTTAGAAGTGAAGTTGGTGACATCGTGTTCGGTGTAGACGACCAAACAATGGAGTCTGTCGTTCTAGATATCTTGCGTAAAAAAAATCTCACACTCGCGGTTGCCGAATCGGTTACTGGTGGTCTGGTGTCTGGTCGACTGACCGCAGTGTCTGGCGCGAGTGATGTCTTTCGAGGTGCTGTTGTCAGCTATGCAAGCGAAGTTAAATATGACGTTCTCGGAATCACCAATGAAATTGTTGTAAGTGAGGCAGCCGCCAAAGAAATGGCAATAGGTGTCAGAAAGGCTTTGGGTAGCGATATCGGACTTTCTCTAACTGGTGTTGCTGGCCCAAATGAGCAGCAAGGCGTAAAAGTTGGCACGCTTTGTGTCGGTATCGCGATGGCAGACGGTGTAGCGAAGTCAATGACGATGCATTTGCCGATCGGCCGTGAGCAGATGCGGCAGTTGTCGGTGATTAGCGCACTGAATTTTCTTAGAAACGAACTGGTTTAATTAGCCTTCCTGACAATCTGTAGCTCTCAGAACCTTTATTTATATGCCTGAAGCGCCCCGACATGTGAAAGTGTTACTCTGATTTCAGCCAATTGGCGAAAAACGAAACAAGGGGAGAACACATGAAACGAAGTAAATTTTCAGCTCTCGCTTTCTCACTAGCAGCGGTACTTGGTGTCGCAGCTTGTGGTAGCAGCGACAGTGCAACAACAGAAACTGCAGCGCCTGCAGAAACTGCAGCGCCAGAAGCAGGGGCTGATTACAGCAACTTAAAAGTAGCTGTTGTCTACATCGGTGTGCCTGGTGATGCTGGTTACACATACCAACATGATCAAGGAATTGCAGAACTTGAAGCCGAACTCGGAATTTCAGTTACCCGCCTTGAGAATATTGCTGAAGGTGCGGATTCGGCAGCTACTTTCGACAAACTCGCGCGAGATGGCTACAACTTAATTTTCGGAACATCGTTTGGATATATGGATCCAATGGTTGAGACCGCCGGAAAGTATCCAGATGTTTGCTTCGAGCACGCGACTGGTTACAAGACTGCACCAAACTTGGGAACTTATTTTGGTGCCGCTGAAGAAGCTCGTTACCTTTCTGGTATCGCAGCAGGAGCAGCATCCAAGAGTGGAAAATTGGGATACGTTGCGGCGTTCCCGATCCCAGAAGTTGTTCGTGGAATCAACGCATTCACTCTCGGTGCGCGTTCAGTGAATCCAAAAGCAACTGTTCAAGTTTCTTGGACATCAACTTGGTTTGATCCAGCAAAAGAAAAAGAAGCAGCACAGTCATTGTTGCAAGCAGGCGCCGACGTTCTTGGTATGCATCAAGACTCAACAGCAACTGGTGAAGCAGCAAAAGAAGTTGGTGCAAAGTGGGTCGGCTATAACTCCGATACAAAAGCTGCTGACTTCCCAGATACTTGGTTGACAGCTCCAATTTGGGACTGGGGTCCTTATTACATCGCAGCTGCTAAGTCACTTTCTGGTGGAACCTGTCTTGCAGGCGATGCTGGTCAGTACTACGGCAACATGAAAGACGGCACAGTAAAACTTGGTGCCTTTGGTTCGTCAGTGAGCGCAGACACTCAAGCAACTATTGCAACTAAAGCAGCAGCAATAATTGATGGATCGTTCGCACCATTCACTGGACCAATCAATGACAATGAAGGAAAAGAACAAATCGCGGCTGGTGTAGTTGCACCGCTAGGTGATTTGCTCGGTCAGATGTACTTCGTTGAAGGTGTAATCGGCTCGACTAAGGGCTGATAAATACTTCTGATCGATAAAGGATTATAAGTAAAGATGAATGCCTCCTCGGAGGCGACGCAGGGGTCGCATCGCGAAAACGGTGCGACCCCTTCAGCGTTGTCAGCACAAAATGTAACAAAGAGGTTTCCTGGTGTCATCGCAAATCAGCACGTCAACTTTGACGTTGCACGAGGCGAAGTGCACACATTATTAGGTGAGAATGGCGCCGGCAAAAGCACACTTGCATCAATTCTGAGTGGTTTATATCGTCCTGATGAAGGATCAGTTTTGCGCAACGGGAAAGAAGTTCGACTGTCAAGCCCGCGCAGTGGATTAAGTCATGGAATCGCAATGGTTCATCAGCACTTTCGATTGGTAGATCGTTTTACTGTTGCTGAGAATGTCGTGCTTGGCAGCAAGGGACTTTCGTTCGTGTTGCAACCAAAAGACATAGAAGCCAAAGTTTCTGAAATTAGTGAAAAGTTTGGTTTGCCACTAGACCCGCGAGCAGTCGTCGGTGAATTATCCGCCGGGCAAAGGCAACGAGTCGAAATAGTTAAGGCGCTTTATCACGGTGCTGAAGTGTTGTTGCTCGACGAGCCGACGGCTCTACTTGCACCGCCAGAAGTAGTAAAACTTTTTGAAACTGTTCGAGTAATGACGAGTGCTGGTAAATCTGTTGTTTTTGTAAGCCACAAACTTGGTGAAGTCGTAGATATTTCGGATCGAATCACAGTTATGCGAGATGGTCAAGTTACTGGCTCAGTCAAACGCGGTGAAGCAAATGCAGGTCAGCTTGCAGAACTGATGGTCGGTCGCGAAATTACTCTTGCACCACGTCGTGGAACTTTGGATCCTGGCGATGTCTTGCTCTCGGTTTCGCAAATCCATTTATCGCACGATCAATCGCAAAATCGGCCGAATCAGCCGAATATTCTTTCGGATATAAATCTCAAAGTGTGTTCTGGTGAAATTTTAGGAATTGCTGGAGTTTCAGGAAATGGCCAACGCGATCTCGCCGAAGTGATTTCGGGCTTGCGTCAACCTAATCAGGGAGAAATCACAGTATGCGGCTTACCGATAGTCGGTCTTGGTGCGCGAGCAACACGTCAGGCCGGTTTGGCTTATGTGCCCGAAGATCGACTTGGCACAGGCCTGGCGCCGTCGTTGTCGATGGTTGACAATCTTTTACTTACTCGCGATCGTGGATTTCTCGTTGACCGCAAAAGTGCGTTCATTGAAGCAGAAGGTTTTATTAAGAAGTTAGAGATCAAGACGCCTGGTCCATTGACCCCAACACGAAAACTTTCGGGTGGCAATGCACAAAAAGTTTTACTTGCGCGTGAGCTGTTTTCATCTGTTGCGTCGCGTGTATTAGTCGTCTGTTCACCAACGCGAGGTCTAGACGTTGGCGCAGTTGAAGCAGTACATGCGCTTCTTGATGATGCGCGAAAGAACGGTAAAGCAATTCTCTTAATTAGTGAAGATCTCGATGAAGTTATGACTTTGGCTGATCGGGTGCTTGTTTTGTATCGAGGCTCAATAGTGCTCGAAGCACAAGGCATAGCGGACGATTTGGAAAGAGTTGGTCAGGCAATGGCCGGGCTGGCATCGTGACTGATATTACGACTGGCACGAAATGATTATCGGCGGCACTCGTATTCGGCTTGAAGCTCGGTTAACTTCACCGCGTTGGCTTGTTGTTGTCGTGCCCGTATTTTCGGTTTTGTTCGCACTTGTAGTCGGTGGAGTGTTTTTGTTGTTTACTGGTCATCCGCCAATTCGTACATATCGCGATTTGCTGGATAACGGCTATACAAGTTTTTATGGACTCACGGACACACTTGGTCTGGCGACGCCACTTATCTGCACTGGTTTGGCTGCGGCGTTTGCATTTCGGATGAATCTGTACAACATCGGACAAGAAGGTCAGTTATATCTCGGCATGGTCGGCGGTGCGTGGGCAGGCATAGCGCTAGCTCCGCATTTGAATCAGTTCATTGCGGTGCCCGTGGTGCTTGTTGCTGGTGCGCTATTTGGGGCATTTTGGGTTCTTGTTCCAGCACTTTTGCGAGCGCGCATGGGTACAAGTGAAATTGTCAGTACTTTATTGTTGAACTACGTGGCACTTAATCTAATTAATTATTTTATTTATGGTTCGCGCGGTTTCTTTAGAGACCCAACAACTCCTTTTCCGCAAGGTCGGCTGATTGACGAAAGTGCAAGATTTGATTCGTTCGGCACAACGAATACATATCCGACTTTAATTATTTCGATCTTGCTTGCAGTTTTTTTATTTTGGTTTGTGCGTCGCTCAAATTATGGATATGAAACTTCTGTGTTCGCTGACTCTCCGCAAGCGGCGCGATATGCCGGTATGAACAGTATTTGGTTAACAACTTCTGTTCTGCTTATTTCTGGGGCGCTTGCAGGATTAGGTGGCGCAATGTATGTTGTCGGCCCTGCTGGCAAAGTCGATCCGGGTCTATTGCAAACTGGTCTTGGTTATGCCGGCATCGTGGTGGCTGCTCTTGCGCGGTACAACTTCGTGGCGGTAATCATTACTGCAGTTTTATTTGCTGGTCTTCGCGTTGGTGGCTCTGCATTACAGGCATCGTCAGATCCTGTACCAATTGCGATCGCAGTCGTGCTGCAAGGAGCAGTGTTGTTGTTCGCACTTGGTGGCGAAATATTTAGACGCAATAGAGTCGTAGTAACTCGTGTTGTGCAAACCGCAAAGGTTGAAGCATGAACTCAAATGTTTGGCTTTTGACATTTGCGGATGCCATAAGCATTGCTACAACTCTTATTTTGGCGTCACTTGGCGCAATGATCACTGAACGATCTGGTGTCATCAATCTTGGTGTTGAAGGTTATTTATTGATGGGTGCCGTCACTGCTTTTGTTATCGGTGACTCAACAGGGCAGTTATGGCTAGCGCTTGGGTCAGCAATCATTGTTGGTGCGGCAATGGCTCTAGTTCATGCAACGCTCACTGTTACCTTGCGAGCTAATCAAATCGTTTCAGGACTCGCAATGGTTATTTTTGGGACTGGGCTATCCCAATTTATTGGCAAACCAATTGAAGGTAAATCGCGTCCGGTCATCATTGAAAAGATTGATTTCGGCGTATTGTCTGATCTTCCAATTATCGGTCCAGTAATTTTTGGGCACGATCCAATTACGTATGCGACTTGGTTGTTGGCCTTGGTGATCTCGTTATACCTTCATCGCACTCGGCCTGGTTTGATTCTGCGAGCGACAGGTGATGCACCAGCCACCGTTGATGCGCAAGGTGTTTCAGTCAAGCGAATTCGGTATGTACATACGGTTGCAGGTGGTGCACTAATGGGACTTGGTGGTGGCTGGTATATGTTCGCGCGAGCGGCAGCATGGAACCAATCGGCGACAACTAACGGCATCGGTTGGATAGCACTCGCACTCGTTGTGTTTGCATCTTGGCGACCTTTACGGGCTATTGCTGGTGCAGTTTTGTTTGGTTTTTGTCTGCAAGTTCCGTTTACGTTGCAGGGTCAACAAATTAATATTTTGCCATCAGAGATTGTTTCGATGTTTCCATATTTGATGACACTTGCTGTTTTGGTTGGGTTGTCGACACCGCGGGCGCGACGCCTGTTGGGTGCGCCAAAAATGCTTGGTCAGCCATTTGTTAGAGATGAGCGATAGCCTTAATTAGTCAGTTACACCCGAGTAACGACGAGAAAAGTAATCAGGCTTATTGTGGCAAACATTCTTGTGATTGGTGCCGGCGGGGTTGGTGGCGGTATGGCCTCAATCGCCGAAACTCGTAGTTTTTTTGATTCGTTTATTTTGGCCGATATCAACTCAGGTCGTGGTGACGAGATCATCGCCAAACTAGAAGATCCAGGTCGATTTTCATCAGCCAAGGTTGACGCTCGTAGTAAAACGGACATAGTTGCTTTGGCGCAGCGGGTAAAAGCTGATGTAATCGTCAACGCCTGTGACCCGCGTTTGAATGAATCGATTTTCGAGGCTGCCTTTGAAGCGGGTTGTACATATTTGGATATGGCGATGAATTTAAGCAAGCCACATCCAACGAATCCATACGAAGAAGTGGGCGAGCCACTTGGTAAAGATCAAATTTCTTCAGATGAACGCTGGAAAGAAAAAGGTTTGCTTGCCCTCGTCGGAATGGGCGTCGAGCCAGGCCTGAGTAATGTGTTTGCGCGATATGCATCAGATCATCTTTTCGACACGATTGATGAAATTGGAGTTCGTGACGGTTCGAACTTATCTATTGACGGTTTAGATTTTGCACCGACATTTTCGATTTGGACAACCATTGAAGAAACGTTGAACCCACCTATCGTCTGGGAGCGTAAACGAGGGCTGTTTACAACTGATTGTTTCAGTGAGCCGGAGATCTTCCACTTTCCGGCTGGTATCGGTGCCTACGAGTGCGTCAATGTTGAACACGAAGAAGTAATCATGATTCCGCGCGAGATTGATTGCAACCGAGTGACATTTAAATACAGTCTTGGTGCAGAATTCATTGACTGGCTTAAAACATTCGCATACTTAGGTCTTGACAGCAATGAGAAAATTCGCGTTGGTGATGTTTCGGTTTCGCCGCGAGATGTGTTGGCCGCGGTACTACCTAATCCTGCAAAACTTGGTCACTTGATGCATGGTCGAACATGTGCAGGAACATGGGTTAAGGGAACATTCGACGGAAAGCCACGCGAGGTTTATTTGTATCACGTTGCCGACAATGAAACGACTATGCGTGACTGGGGTTCGCAAGCAGTGTTGTGGCAAACTGCGATGTGTCCGGTCGTTGCTCTTGAATTACTTGCTAACGGAAGTTGGAAGGGAGTCGGAGTGCGCGGGCCGGATGCGTTTGATGCGGTGCCGTTTTTGAATCTGCTTGGCGAGTACAACACGCATCACGGAATCATGGAGATGGGTCCTGGTCTTTGGCCGAGCCCAAAGCCGACTGGTCAACCTGGTTGGGACCGCCCAGTTAAGCGCGCGATCGTGCCTGGCTATTAGTCAGGTAATGAGCTACTAGTTATTTTCTAGTTACTTTCTAGTTATTTCCCGGCGAGAATTTTTATTACTGGCGCAAAACTATTGACGTCTTCGCCACCAACAATGATGTAAGACAGCCCCCAACGCTCACGTCGCGCGAGTAGATCTTCTGCAATTTTTGCAGGTGGCCCCATTAACGCAAACGGTGAGTTGGCGATCATTTCTGGCGCGACTTTGAACATATTGGCTGTGCCGTTGATTGCTTCGTCGGCGCTATCGCGAATATTGACTAAGAAAGTCCGAATGTTTAGCTCAATATTTTGCATTCGCGTACCAGCAGCAGTTTCTACAATTTTAATTTTTTCTGAAACTGCGTCAGCAGTCATGTGGGTTATTGTCGCGGCGTTGACCACGCCATCTTTCATTGATGGATTTATCCCGATAATGTCTGCAAGTTGTGCGGCAAGTTTAAGAACTCTCGGTCCGCCGCCACCAATTAAGACTGGTGGACAAGGTTTTTGAACTGGCAATGGCGCAGAAATATAATCAGTTATTTTGTAGTGCTGGCCAGTGAATGAAAACTTTTCGCCACTCATTGCACGCTTTATGATCTCGAGGCCTTCGAGGAAGCGATCGATGCGCACGCCAGGTTTGTCGTAAACCATGCCGGACTGTTCGTAGTCGGTCGCCATCCAGCCTGCGCCAATCCCAATTTCGAGACGGCCATCCGACAGAAGATCCATCGTCGCTAATTCTTTTGCAAGTACAACTGGATGTTTGTAGTCGTTATCCCAAACAAGTGCACCGATTCGAAGTATTGAAGTTGCATCGGCTGCGCTCATCAGCGCAGGAACTGGCGCGAGTTGATCGGTGAAGTGATCTGGCATTGTTAACGTACTGAAGCCATTATCCTCTGCAGTTTTTGCAATTTCAACCCATTCTTTTCGTGAACCGGCTTTACTCGCTTGAATGCCAAATCTAAATGGACGAATTATTGGTTTCACAGAAGTCATCCGAAAATGTTAGTCCGAGTACTCGATCGAAGTCTCTGTGGAGACCAGAGAACTTCGATTGCAAGTAGATTAGATGTGTGGTGAAGAAAATTCTTCGCGCAATAAGCACCCCTCGAGGTCTGTTTGTTACGCGCCTGACGGTCGTGATGATCGCAGGTGCAATGTTTATTGCGGCAACTGTTACGGCGATGGCCCCGCGAGTGTGGGGGATATTAAACTCTCACACCGAAGTGCCGCCAGTATTAACCGGATTCTCTGGTCTCGCCGAGCGAAGTTATGTGTTTGATGAAACCGGTAAGCAAATCGGCGTTTATCAATTGCAGAATAGCCAGATTCTAAATATTGACAAGATTCCCGTCGATGTCGTGGCAACGATTCTGGCGCTTGAAGACAATGAATTTAATCGTCACAAAGGTGTCAATCTGCGTTCGTTCACGCGGGCGATCTTGTCAAATACACAATCTGGCGCCAAGCAGGGCGCGAGCACGATCACGATGCAAGTAGTAAAGAACGAGTTTCTCGCTGGCTTTGAGCGCAATGGTCGCTATAAAGTTTTGCAAGCGCGCTACGCCACCATGCTTGAAAAGCAAGTTCCAAAGCGAACAATACTTGAGCGATATCTCAACACGATTTATCTCGGCAACAATACTTACGGTCTACAAGCGGCGTCCGAAAGATATTTTGGCAAGAGTGTCACCGAGTTGACTTTGCTGAACGGTGCATTTCTTGCAGGGCTAATTCAGGCGCCTTCAACCTATGATCCGATCTCACATCCTGATAGTTCGCGTGCGCGGTATCTAGAAGTTCTTGATCGACTCGTCGCAACTGGACTTCTCAGTCAAGACGAGAGAGTCAAAATTGGTGACAAACCTGAGATTCCTGAGGCGTTAGCCAAAGTAGAAAATTCAAATCTTGAGCGAACCTACTTCACAGAATTTACAAAAGATTTTCTGTTGAACCGAAGCGACTTGTTAGGCACGACATATCAGCAACGCTATAACGCTTTGTTCAGAGGTGGTCTCAAAATTTATACGACGCTTAACTTGGAAGCCCAAGCTGCGGCCGAGCAAGCAGTAAGAAATCAGTTACCAGAAAATAAAGCTGGGATACAAGCTTCATTGATTTCATTAGATTCAAGAACTGGTGCGATTCGAGCGATGGTAGGTGGCCCAGGTTTTAAAGCCGGACAAAGCGAAGTCAATTTAGCACTACGCCGACGACAAACTGGTTCAAGTGTTAAGTTTTTTATTCTGGCGGCTGCATTGCAAGCAGGTGTGCAACCAGAAGATTTGATAGATGGAACTTTGCCGTGCACTTTACCGAATCCTGAAAATTTGGATGAGCCGTTTGAAATCACCAAAGGTGTGAGTCAGGCAACTGCGCCTTTGCGAACTATGACTTGGCTTTCGATTAACTGCGCTTATGCCAAGTTGTCGCAGATAGTTGGTCTAGATCGTGTGGTGGCCACGATGTATCGGATGGCTGCGTCAGAGTGGCTCAGTAAAGAGACTTATACGATTCAACCTTACGCAAGTCTGGCGACGGGCGCTAATGAACTCAGCGCAATGGACATGGCATCGGGAATTCAAACGTTGGCCAATTCTGGGGTGCACCGTGAGCCATACATGATTCAAAGAATAGATGATTCAAAGGGTACGATTTTGTTTGAGAACGAGGCATCTGTCGCAGAGCAAACATTGCCGATCGATGTAGCTAACAACGCGGCCGACATCATGCGAGGCGTAATTGAGTTTGGTACAGCACGACGAACTCCACTTGAAGGTGGTCGTCAAGCCGCTGGCAAGACCGGAACACAAGACAACAACACCAACGCTTGGTTTGTAGGTTTCACACCGCAATTTTCAACCGCAGTTTGGGTTGGTGATCCGAAAGGATATACAAAAATGACCTCACGCAATGTTCCAGAGTTTGCTTCAGTTATTGCTGGTCGCGGAGGAGTGCAGGGTTCAATGTTTCCGGCGATGATTTGGAAGTCGTATATGGACGACGTGCATGAAGGTCTTGAGAAAATAAGTTTTCCTAAGCCCCCACCACCGACGCGACAGCCACTTCGGCTATACCTGCCAGGTGTTGAATGCCCGGCGCAAGTTGTCTCTGGCACGGTTCCCGTTAATACGGTTGCTCTCACTAAAAAAGAAGCGAAATTAACCACCACAACCATCGCGCCAGAAGGCGTTGAGCCGACAGTTGCCAATACTGTGGTGATCAGCGTGCTTACTCCAGATACAACAATTGCGCCGACCGACTCAAACCCGTATTCGCCCGTGCCATCCACTAGTCCTGGTTTGTATTTCTTTGATTGCAGAAAGCCACTACAAAACAATGTGCAAACTGTAAATGGTGCTCCGTAGTGGCATCACTGAAACAGTTATTAGAGCTTCAACGCTGTGACACTGCGTTGCTTCAGCTAAAGCACCATTTAGCAACACTTTCAGAGCGGACAAACCTGACTGCGGCAACGACTGTGTTGAATGGTTTCAACAAAGAGTTGGTTGCTGTGAGGGCGCAACTCAAAGTTGCGCAACACGACATTGAATTGATTGAAATCGATAATAAGAAATGCGAGGCGTCGATTGCCAAATATGCCCAGCAACTTAAAACAATCATTGCCCCGCGTGAAGCCGAAGCACTACAACATGAAATCACAATGGCTACCGCTGTGCGAAGCGCCAATGACGACAGAGAATTGGCATTGTTGGAAGTTGCTGAGCAATTTGATCGCCAGCAGATTGAGTTGAGTAATCAGATAATCAAACAGAACGAAGTTATTGAGCAGGCCACACGGGCTCTAGCTTTGGCGATAGAGCAGTGTGAGCAATCGAAACTTGAAGTCGAGGCGAAGCGCATTACTGTGTCTGCGATGATCGCCCCAGAACTAATAAAACTTTATGATCTTAAAAAAAATAAGCGAACTACGCCAGCGGTGGCCGATTTACACAGAGCAACGTGTCAGTCGTGCCATCTTGATCTATCAACAGTTGAATTATCTGCACTTAAAAAATGCCCCGATGACGTAATTCCAGAGTGTCCAAATTGCGATTGCTATCTAGTTGTTTGATTGATGTCAACTGACTGTTTGAACTACTGATGTTTTTTTGGTTTATTGCAACTTCTATTTGGTCAGTATGGTTTGTATTTCGAGACCCAAAATTTGATTATCGGCTTCTTGCGATTGCCGCGTTAATCCCTGATTTTGTTGACGGTCTGCTTTTGGCTTTTGGCATGGCGCACAATGTGATGCACAGTGTTGTGACGAGCATCGCCGTGTTGTTTGCGATTATGATCGCAACTACTGGTCGACGCCCAATCCGTCAAAGGCTCTTGGCGATACCGATTGGTTTGTTTATGCACTTAATTTACGATGGGGCATTTACTATTACGAAAACTTTTTGGTGGCCGTTAACTGGCACTGCCGTTAACGACAAATCCTTGCCGTCAATCGAACGCGGGCTGGTCAATCTGCCGCTCGAACTATTCGGCATCGTCACGTGCATCGTTGCCTGGAGATACTTCGCACTTTCCAACACTCACCGCCGTCATGCATTTCTAAAAACAGGGTCACT
>CALACK010000057.1 GCA_937890395.1 uncultured Acidimicrobiaceae bacterium
ATGTTCGACTCGCTAACTGCAACCGAAACTACTGCCCAGTCTTGTGAGCGAATAGTAAATTTTTGGTAACTCCAATTTGGTGTTGGTGCAAACGGAATATGTATTTCAGTAAGCACATCATCTTGGTTAAGGGCAGTTGTCCAAAATCCTAGGAAAAAATCAACAGCAGAAATTTTTCGAACACCTTTCGGGCCCGTGGCAACGAACGATGCGTTAGCCGCAAACAAAGCGACCGAGAGATCAGATGCGGCGTCGCCATGCGCGACAGATCCGCCGATTGTGCCACGGTTGCGAACCTGAGGGTCACCAACAAGTTTTGCTGCGGCACCAATCAGCGGCGCATATTTACTAATCAATTGCGAGTTTTCAATTTGTTCGTGTGTCGTCAAAGCACCAACCACTAATTTGTCTTTGTCTTCTCTAATACCGCGCAGGTCACTGATGCGCGCAATATCTATGAGAACCGCTGGCGTAGCAAGTCGCAGTTTCATAAGAGGTAGTAGTGAGTGACCACCGGCAATAAGTTTTGCGTCATCGCCATAATGCTTGAGCGCATCACTAGCTTCTTTCACAGTCGTCACCGGAACATGCGTGAATAGTGCTGGAATCATTTTCCGCCTCCGTTTTCTGCTGCCCAACGAACCGAGTTGACGATCATTTCGTAGCCTGTGCAACGACAGATGTTGCCTTCAAGCGCGTGTCGGATGTCGTCTTCGTTTGGACTTGGATTTTCACGCAACAGGGCAGTCGAAGCCATGACCATGCCTGGCGTACAGTATCCACATTGCAGACCATGTTGTTGTCTGAATCCTTCTTGAACTGGGCTTAACCCATTGAAGTCACCCGATAAACCTTCAACAGTGGTTACTTCTTCATCTTGGGCTTGAACCGCAAGCACAGTACAACTTTTTACGGCTTTGCCATTGAGCAACACAGTGCAGGCACCGCAATTAGATGTATCGCATCCGATGTGTGCGCCGGTGAGGCGGGCATTTTCGCGAATGTAGTGAA
>CALACK010000058.1 GCA_937890395.1 uncultured Acidimicrobiaceae bacterium
CTAAATGCTAAGAATTACAAAAGTCGTTTAGACTTTTGAATATGGTGGCGAAAGTATTAGTCGCAATTTTGGTTGGATTTGCTGTTGCGGTACCGTCAACTTTTTGGCTCTTAAAAAAAGTACGAATCAAATCTAAAGTACGCCATGTTCAAGTTTCGTTGGCGCTGGGTTTACCTGCTGCGTTGTTCGTATATCTTTTGCAGACAAGTATCGCGGTTCCAGTTGTCGTCATCACCGTCGCGTTTTCTCTCCTCGTAGTTACTCTTGAACTGACCCTCCGCCGAATCGTTTCACACGTTCCATCACCTGAGGAAAGGACTTTATTGAACAAAAACGGAACCGCAGTTCCTTTCGATGTAGCGAGAACTGCAACAGGTTCATATCCAGATGATTACATGACTAAAGACTTTTGGTTAGTAATGAACGAATTTGTTCAAAGTCGTAGCAGGCAAAAAGATGATTACAGGAAACTAAAAATTGGGAGTGAAAGAAACTCTTATGTGATGCATCGAAGCATAAATTTTGATTGCCCTAATTACTCCGTCGTTAATGGTTTAAGAACTACAACTGGTTCGCCATCAGCGACTTCTTCAAAACATGATGTAAATATCTTTGGTGGGTCTACGGTCTTTTGCGAAGAGGTTCCAGATCGGCTAACTATTTCTTCTATTCTGCAACAGTTATTGAATGTACATAAAAATTCAGTGAATGTTTTTAACCTTGGTGCGTCCGGAGCAACTTCAATAGACCGAGTTCAAATGTTGCTTCAAGATATAAAAGTCAAGAAAGATGATGTTGTAGTTTTTTACTTCGGTGACAATGATTCTGGCTGGATTGATCATCGAACTGGAAAGCCTTCAGAACAATTGGTATGGTTGCCAGTTCGGACATTGAAGGCACTTTCCAATTTCGGTTTCGAAACTGCAAGATGGATGTACGGCGAATCAGCACCAAGGAGTTTTCATAAATACTCGCGATTGGCTGTGGCTGACACGATTACTGCCCTGAACGAGGCACATGAATATTGCCGTCGTAAGGGTGCTCATATGATTGCGGTATTGCAGCCAAACCTTTATACATTGCAAACTAAGTCTGAATATGAAAAAAAATTAGAAAAACGATTTTCTCAAGATATTAAAACACTTGTCATTGATGCTTATAAGCAATATGAGGCTTGGGTTAAAGAGATTCAATTTGGTGTTTCGGCGACGCATATTTTTAATAATGCGGAAGCGCCAGTTTTTTTAGATTGGGCTCATGTAAATGCTCGCGGCAATGAATTTATTGCCAAATTTATTTTTGAAGAGCTTAAGAAACGCAAATTAATCAGTGTTGACGAAGAAGTATGATCTAGTCGTGAAGTTTTTCAGAAAGTTTCTGATGCGTTTGCGTAATCGTTTTTTAGCCAAGCGCGGCAACGATGACGAGCAAGATCCTTATAACTACCCACTTTTCTAGTTGATTCGCCAAGTTACTGTGCGCTAAGAACGACGAGAATTAAGGCTTCGCTGAGTTGTTCGGCGGCACCAAGAACATCGCCAGTGATTCCGCCGATTTTCTTTTTTGAC
>CALACK010000059.1 GCA_937890395.1 uncultured Acidimicrobiaceae bacterium
TGAAACGAGCACATACTTAGCAAAGTAGTCAGCCGTTGGAATCAAAGTCGGTACCAATTCGATACCCGCTTCTTTTGCCATTGCTGATGCAAGAAGCACCGTGTCATGGCGGTTGTCATTACCACTTGGGTAGATCAACTTGACCGAGAGGCGAGTGCTACCCTTTGCGCGAATACCATCTAAGCCTTTAACCCAGCCTGCACCATCAAGCAATTTGGCAGCAGCAACAAGATCACGCTTACCCAAGTTGCCTGTGTTGTCTTGGTTGCACGCTGTGCCGTCAAGGAACACGTGATTATTATTTGGCTTTACTTCTGGATCAACAATACCTTGGATTACTGTAGCAATCTGTTGACGGTCAATCGAAAGCATGATCGCCTGCCGAACTTCAACCTCTTTCGTTACTGAAGTTACTGGCCCAAAAGTGAAGTGCTCGTGTATTGGTGCTTTCGCAATGCGAACGCTGATTTTTGAGTTACCCCGAACGCGATTGAGAGCGTTGGTGTCATCACCGACGTCCATGTAATCGATTTCGCCGTTTAACAAAGCGTCAATCTGTGCTACCTGTGGTATTGCTTTAAAGATAATTGTGTCAAGCACTGGCTTGTCACCCCACCACTTTTTGTCACGAGCAACAGTGATTGTGCGAGTGACTTTGTTAAGAGCGACAAAACTGAATGGGCCAGCAGTTACCAATGGCGCTGCTTTCCATGAAGTGTTGAACGCATCAGGTGTTGCAGTCAACGATGCTGGCTTCAACGCACTGAAGAGTGGTTGCCAGTCTGGGTACGTCTCACTAAAGGTGACGACGATTTCATTAGCAGCCTTGCCCTTCTTGACTGATTCAATCTTTTCGTACCCAATAGTTGAAGTGATGTTGTAGCCCTGACCAGTCTTCTTTTGAGCATTCCACTGGCCTACGAAGTCTGCGAGACCAATCGTCTTGCCGTCGCTCCACTTGGCCTTCGGGTTAAGCAGGTAAGTAACCGTCTGTTTGCCGTCGACTCGACTTGCCTTGATGTCTAGTGCGTAGTTCTTATCGATTTGCAGAACTCCGTTCTTGTCGAAATAGATAAAGCGCGGAAGCATTGTGTCCATCACCTGACTGCAGTTAAGAAGGCTGCCTTCTATTGCACTGGTGTTGAAGTTTGGACAGATATCTACGTGCACGAATCTGAATACGCCACCTGGTGTCAGGTCTGCTACTGGCACTTCATTAATGTCTTGCGCTCCACCTTTTTTAGCGGCGTCGACTTGTGTAAGCAAGCCAACTGGAGAACTAAACGAAATAGCTAGTGCCACTGCGAATATTCTCCTAGCTGATTCTTTATTCATTGTTTACCCCTATTTTGGATTCAATCAGTGGCGTGCAACACCCCACTGGACTAACTAAATCTCATCTTGTCAATCTAAGGTTGTCGCGTGGCAGATGCTTGGGTTGAAGCTGACGGGGCTCTTCACAAGAAGTTTGAGTTTCGTGATTTCATTGAAGCGTTTGCGTTTATGACGCGGGTGGCGGCAATTGCTGAAGAGCAAAATCATCATCCAGATTGGTCAAATTCTTGGAACACCGTCGAAATTTATCTGCGCTCACACGACAAGAGCGCGATCACTAAACGCGACCACGATCTTGCTAATGCAATTGATGAACTGCTGGCATAAGAATTATGCAAAGTGTCTTCAAGCAAACTAAGAAGTTTCCGGGGCGGTGGGTGCTCGGCGCCTGTTTCACACTTTTAACTTTTTCTTCGGGTCTCGGTTTTTACGGCCTCGCTGTTTATTTGCAGGCGTTCAGTCGCGAGCGTCAGTGGTCAGTGTCATCGATTTCATTAGCGACAACTTTATTTTTCTTAGTTGGCGGAATCTCTGGTGTGTGGATTGCAAAATTCATCGCCAAACACGATGTGCGAATCATGGTGCTCGGCGGAGCAAGCCTGGCGACAATTGCGCTGTTTTCGATGCGATTCGTCGAACAGCGGTGGCAACTTTTCGCTGTCTATATTTTCTATTCGTTGGGTTGGTCGGCCTCAGGTATGGGGCCAATCACGACAGTAGTCACACGTTGGTTTCATGTGCGCCGAGCAAGTGCGCTAGCAATCGCTTCAACTGGTTTGTCAATGGGTGGAATAGTCGTCACACCATTTGTCAAATGGATTCTTGACTCTCAAGGTATTCGCAATGGATCACCTTGGCTAGCACTGATTTGGTTTTGTGGAACAGTTCCGGTGACTCTGTTTCTGTTGCGTGCGTTTCCACAACCTTATGGCTGGCTACCAGATGGAGAAAGAGCCGAGCCTGGTCAAGTCGGAGATATTACTGGTACACCGCTTGCAACTGCAGTTCGCACAAGATTTTTTCGTAGTGTCACCATCGGATATATTTTTGCACTTGGCGCACAAGTGGGCGGCGCACTTCAACTGGTCAAACTTGTGGAAGAGCGAACAAATCGTTCAACGGCAATTTTGGCGACAATCGCGCTTTCGTCGATGTCAATCATCTCTCGGTTTGTTGCTGGTCGAATTATCCCGCACATTGACATGACGAGGTTCACGGTTGGTCTTGCCACACTTCAAGGTTTGTCGCTCGCCAGTATCGCACTCAACGAATCACGAATCGGTTTGTTGCTCTCGATTGCATTATT
>CALACK010000060.1 GCA_937890395.1 uncultured Acidimicrobiaceae bacterium
ACACGCGCTAGTTCTTCATGCGCGGTTGAAACATCGGCTTCAAGTGATGCAACAACTCCAGCATCCATTAATTGACCGCGATCTCGTTCTACTGATCGACGGCGCTCAGCAAGAACTGCGACTTGTCCACGAGCACGTCCAAGAAGTTGCTCAACCCGTACAAGCTCATCGCTTGTACCCGATTCTCCACGAGCCGTTAATTCGGCTTCATCCGCCATGACTGCAGTATCTAAACTCGCAAGTTTTTGCCGCAGAATCTTTTCGTTAGCTTCACCTTCAACTTTTCCGGTGGCCGAATTATCAAGTCGAGTTCGTAATGCATATATCTCACGACCCGCAATATACAACTGCAATGTTCGCAACTCAGATGCGATCGCACCATGCCGGCGAGCCGAGTCTGCCTGACGCTCTAACGGACGAAGTTGTCGACGAACCTCACGCAATAAATCTTGCGCACGCAATAAATTTGCTTCAGTGCCTTCAAGACGGCGCTCTGCTTTTTCTTTACGCTTGCGATGCTTCAATACACCTGAAGCCTCTTCGATGATTGCTCGACGATCTTCGGGTCGCGCATTTAAAACTGCATCAATTTGTCCTTGACTTACGATTACGTGTTGCTGTCTACCAACACCTGCATCAGATAAAAGATCATGAACATCTAACAGTCGACATTGCACACCATTGATTGCATATTCGCTTTCTCCACTGCGAAACAAAGTGCGACTTACTGAGACCTCAGTGAATTCAATCGGCAAAAGCCCAGCGGAGTTATCGATTGTCAATATCACTTCAGCGCGTCCGAGTGCTGGTCGCTTTGACGTTCCCGCAAAAATTACATCATCCATTTTCTGACTACGTACCGAAGACGGTGCTTGCGCACCAAGCACCCAAGCAATTGCGTCAACAACATTTGATTTACCCGAGCCGTTTGGGCCGACCACTACGGTCACGCCGGGCTCGAGTTGCATCACTGTTGTGTCAGCGAAGGATTTGAAGCCTTTAAGGGTTAAAGATTTAAGAAACACTCAGTCGCCGAGATTACTTCATTTAGTGGATTTTCCCCCAAACTTAGTGCTGGCAAGCCGAGCAATAACAGGTCGTTCGGCCAGCAACTACCGTCATCAAAATTCGCCCTTTTCGGCAGGTCAAACACGGTAAACCAGCCCGACCATAAACACGGTGTTGGTCTTGAAAGTTGCCAGTTTGGCCGTCTAAATCTACATATTGCGTGTCTTTTAGCGTGCTTCCGCCAGCATTTACGGCCTTATTTAAGACTTCGATTATCGCCGTATGCAGTCGTGACAGCGTGACAAGCGTCAACCGGCCCGGCAAACGATCTGGACGAAGTTTTGCCATATGCAAAATCTCATCTGCATAAATATTGCCAATGCCGGCGACAAAGTGTTGATTGAGCAATAGTGCTTTCAAATTTCCGCGACGGTTTTTAAATAACTCGTGCAAAATTTCTGGAGTGAACTCATCGATTAAAGGGTCAACACCGAGATTTGCCAAGTCGGGCATTTGGGTTTCAATTAAATCAGGATCAAAAACAACGACTTCGCCAAAAGTTCTCGGATCAACAAACCATAATTCGCTCTCAACAACATTACTTTTTGCAAGGTGCATAACAACATGCGTATGTGCGGGTCTGACAGAGTTGGGCTTAGCAATAATCAATCTGCCACTCATGCGCAGGTGCATCATAAGTTTCTGTCCAGAATCTAAAGCACAAATCAAATATTTGCCGCGACGCGTCGCTGTCAGAATCTGAACACCAGTAAGACCGTCAATCAGTGCTTCACGACTCGTACGGCGAACGGTTCGTTCGCGACCAACTTCAACTTTGACAACGAACCGCCCAACAACATTTTGTTGCAGACCACGGCGAACAGTTTCAACTTCTGGAAGTTCAGGCATATTTATCTTTTTCTCTACTAGTTAGCTAGCTAACTTTCGAACTTGCTAGCAAGCTTGTTAATCAAGTCTCTAACTGCTTTGCAATGTTTTGAAAGCCTGTTGCGCCGCATTTTCTTCTGCAACTTTTTTTGACCGTCCACTACCAGCGCCCATCCAGTCATCACCGATATAAACAGCCGCGAAAAACATTTTGGCATGATCCGGCCCTTCGTCTGTCACGCGATACTCGGGCACCGGAAGCGACGATCGTGCAGCAAGTTCTTGCAATTGAGATTTAGCATCGAGTTGTTTTAACGCTCCAAGTGCTTCGTCAATCAATTCAACTAATAACACTTCAACAATCTCATAAACACGGGATGCATTTGAATCTAGATAAACGGCGCCAAACACGGCTTCAAGAGCATTAGCAAGAATCGAACTTTTTGCGTGACCACCACCGGCCGCTTCGCCGCGACCCAACAACACAAACTCTCCAAGACCGAGTTGTGTCGCTACCCGAGAAAGTGAGGTCATGTTGACAACAATTTTGCGCAAGTCAGTAAGTTTGCCTTCATTGAATTCTGGGTATCGCCGAAACATAACGTCGGCGATGACAAAACCTATTACTGAGTCACCTAAAAATTCAAGCCGCTCATTCGATTCGAAGCCATCGTTCTCGGCAGTCCATGAACTATGACGCATCGCGGTAGCCAAAAGCGATTCGTTAACAAACTGGTAGCCAATTTTATTCGAAAGCTTTTCTAGCGAATCTGTCATTGCTGTTGCAAGGCTTGGCGTATTTTGCCGACCATGTCGACTTCAACCATCTCTTTGGCAACTTTGATGCCGTTAAGCATTGCCCTAGAACCAGACGAGCCATGCGAGATAATGCAAACACCATCAACGCCAAGCAGAATTGCTCCGCCATAAGTGTCGGGATCAAACTGTGCATACAAACTGAGCAGAGCGGGCATTAACGCGTCAGCATGAACTTTGTATTCAGGTTCACCGATCGCCACAAACAACGCCTTGACAACTCCACGCATTGTCCCTTCTAAAGTTTTTAGCGCAACATTGCCGGTGAAACCATCAGTAACGACTACATCCACTTTGTCAGTCATAATGTCACGGCCTTCAACATTGCCGATGAAGTTAATATTTTTTGCGTTTGAAAATAGTTCGTATGCCTGCTTGCGAAGTGTGTCACCTTTGCCTGGCTCTTCGCCGATCGACAACAATCCAACGCGCGGGTTTTCTATCGAAAATCGAGCATTGGCATACACACTTCCCATCAAACCGAACTGCACCAACCACTCGGGCTCTACCTCGGCATTTGCGCCAGCATCGAGCAATACAGTTGGAGTAGTGCCTGGAGCCGGTATTGGCGTAGCGATTGCCGGACGCTTAACACCTGTAATGCGACCCATCCGCAATAAAGCAGAAGCCATAGTCGCGCCAGTATTGCCTGCAGAGATCATCGCGCTCGCTTTACCGTCGCGCACGGCTTCGGCTGCACGTACGAGTGTTGAGTCTTTTTTGTTGCGAACCGAACTTGCAGCATCCTCGTGCATTTCGATAAATTCGTTGGCAACAATTAATTCAAAACCTTCACGACCCACTAGGTCGCTTGGCCCAACAAGAACCACAGGTATTCCGGCAGCAAGAGCCTCGCGAGCACCAGCAATTATTTCGGTTGGAGCCTTATCGCCACCTAATGCGTCAACAGCAACTGGCAGCATCGTTAAAGCAAACGACGCGAACGCTCTAAATTATCTCGCGTCAACTACAACAGCGATGCGACCCTTGTACCAACCGCAACCGCCACACACGACATGAGGACGCTTTGCGATACCGCAACGTGGACACGAACTTGCACTTGGCGCCTTTAGTTTCCAGTTCGCAGCCTGGCGCATACGACCTTTAGATTTAGACTTCTTTTTCTTTGGAACTGCCATCGCAAGCTCGTCTTTCGATTATTTTGGTTAAAAATTTGTCTTTGTAAACTATCTACAACGAACTGCAAGGCTAGCGGAAGATTTGCTCACTTATAGTAAGTCCGACTGGTGGATTTCACGAGTTTTCCGATAATGCTGCATCGCCGTTACTAGACCTGTCAAGCCTCGACGAGCCCGGTTCAGACCCGTCAAGCCTCGACGAGCACAGTTCAGACCCGTCAAGCCTCGTCGACCCGCGATTCAAAGTTAAGCGAATCCAATGCGGCCCATCTGTCGTCGCGTTCTGCTCGCGTACACGAGCAGCGGTCAACCTGTAAATCTGCGCCACATTGCGGACAAAGACCTGGGCAGTCGGCACGACATAACGGGGCCAAAGGCACCGCGAGCAGCACGTTTTCGCGGGCCATTTCGAGCAAATCTAACTGCTCTCCAGTTATCGGATAAGCATCTGGGTCACTGATCACAGCCTGGTACAACTCTTGCACTTCGACTTCGGCTCGACCAGTTAAAGCCTTCAAACAACGGCGACATTCGAAACCCCATTGTGCGCCAAGTGTGCCGTGCACAACGATGCCATCAGTTAATGCTTCGAGTGTTAAAGCAACGTCTACTTGAGAGCCAGTAATAATCCGCGAATCGTCAAACTTAAAAAAATCGGCTTCAATCTGACGGTCAATTTCACGAACGCTTCCTACACGTCGCAGAAGTTCGGCTACATTAACCAAAAGTGGCGATGCCATTGTCTACAAACTTTCTCGAGTCTATTTACTATTGAGTAACTTAGTGTTTTACAATTCGTCGTCTTGGTCAAACAGCATCACTGATTCGCTCTCCAACGAAATCTCATGAGCTGGTTGTTGAGCGACAAGCGATAACCGCGAACGACCTTCGCTCACCTGTTTGACTAGTTTGTCAAGCAGAATTTCAAAACTACCCAAACGGCGATCTAAGAAATCATCCGTTTCGCTTTTTAGTCGACGCGAGTCTTGATTTGCTGCTTCAATCACTTTGCGAGCACGCGCTTCAGACTGGCGAACAATCGCAGTTCGTTGCACTAGACGCTCAGCCTGAACTCGTGCGGCTTCTATAATCTCGTCTGCCTCAAGTTGAGTTTTCGCAAGAAAATCAGCACGCTCTTTTAGCATCCAACGAGCTTCGGTGATCTCGGCCGGCAAACAGTCAAGTGCGTCTTGCAAGATACCGAGAATTTGCTCACGATTAATTTTTGGAGCGCTTGACAGTGGTGCGTTTGGTGCACTTGAAATAGCCCCTATTGCCTCGTTCAAAAACGATTCTGTATCTCCAAGCTCTACAGGCACGACCTCTGTGCCAAAAGAGATGCCGCGATTATCATCATCGTCGAAGTTATCAAAGATATTTTTAGGCATTACTAAGAGTCTACTTTTCTGCTTTTGCAATCGCTATTTCAACTAGTGGCGGTACGAGAGCCGACACGTTTCCGCCGTAATGTGCAATTTCGCGTACAAAACGACTGCTGATAAACGCATTTTTTGGCTGCGGAATCAACAACACCGTTTGAATTCCGCTGACTGCTGAATTCGTGTTTGCCATCTGAACTTCAACATCTAAATCCATTACATTGCGAACGCTTTTTACGATGCAGTCAACCCCAAATTTCTTGGCCGCATCAATTGCTAAGCCAGCGGCAGGTTGCACGGTCACGCCTTTTATGTCGCTCGTTGAAGACCTAACCATCTCAACTCGATCGTTGATACTAAACATGCCAGCAGGTTTGTCTGGGTTATGCATCACGACCACAACGACCTCATCAAACAATGCTGCGGCTTGACGAATGATGTCGAGGTGCCCGAGATGCACAGGGTCGAAACTTCCAGGAAACATGACTTTCATCGTGCTATTTATGGTATCCGTCGTAAATAGGTGACATGCGTGCGCCCATATCGCTTAGAGCGCAATGACTCCCAGCCGTTTAGACCTGTGATCTCGCGATTACTTTCGGCTACGACGAGGGGCGCTGTGATGTTCGACAAAAGCCCTTGCCAATTTTTAAACTCATAAGGCGGATCAGCCATTACTAAATCAATGCCTGAAACCTTGGTCGCCGCAAGCAAGACATCTCCACGAATTACAGTTGTGCGGTCAGTCAAGCCAAGTTTCTTAATGTTGTCTTGCAAACTCGCAAGTGCGTCGCGATCCCGCTCAATAAATGTGCAATGTTTAGCCCCACGCGATAACGCTTCAATACCGAGTGCACCCGAGCCCGCAAACAGATCTAATACATGCGAATCAACGATCACATCTAAACTTGTCAGTGCATTAAAAATTGCTTCACGCGCCATGTCGGTTGTCGGTCTCGTGGTAGTGCCATCTGGCGCAAAAATCTTTCGCCCACGCAATTCTCCTGCCACCACTCGCATATCTTCACGCTATTGACAAAAAGTACGGAAGAATAGTGGTTTACTTACCTTATGGATTTTGGCCCTGCCGAGCCACCAACCGAATCAATTATTTGTGTTGATTGCGGAGGTAATGCGCACTTATTATCTCATCCACCCGAAGACGGATTGTGGCAGGTCGGCGAAGTGGTCGCATATCGATGTAGCGACTGTCTTGACCGTTGGGATCTGGTGCTCGCACCACTGGGAGAATAGAAATTTTCAGCTGAAAACTAGTTTTTGAAAAGAAACTCTTCTTCATCTGGTGTCAGCAACAGATCTATCTCATCACGAATTTCGTTATGGCTTTTTAAAGTTGGGTCGTTATCAATAATTTCAAATGCGGTTGCACGTGCAAGTTCAATTAAATCGCGGTCGTTACGCAACGAGGCAAGTTTCAAATCACTACGACCTTTTTGTGCCGTATTCATGATCGTGCCTTCACCGCGCAGTTCAAGATCTACTTCTGCCAGATAGAAGCCATCGGTTGACTCAACCAAAGCATCAACTCGAGGTGAACGAATTTCTTCATTGCTAGTCACGAGCCAACAGCGAGACGCAATGACGCCACGACCAACACGCCCACGCAATTGGTGCAACTGCGCAATACCGAAACGATCAGCATCAAGCACGACCATGCAAGTCGCATTTGGCACATCAACGCCGACTTCAATAACAGTTGTCGCAACGAGCACATCTAGTTTGCGTTCACGAAACTCTGTCATTGTCTCATCTTTTTCATTTGACGAGAGTCGGCCGTGCAACAACCCGAGTTTAAAATCTTTCAATTCGGTCTTGCCAAGCAATTTGAAAGTATCTTGAGCCGAAGCTACTTCTAATTTTTCGCTCTCTTCAATAAGTGGGCAGACAACGAATGCCTGCTGACCCTGCGCAATTGCATCACGCACTTCACTCCACATTTTGGCTTCAGATTTTTTACCAGCCACCCAGAAAGTTTTGATTGGTGTTCGACCTGGAGGCATTTCATCAAGCACACTGACATCAAGATCGCCATAAACGGTCATGGCCGCAGTGCGCGGAATCGGCGTAGCAGTCATAACCAAAACATCAGGAGTTGTATTTGTTTTCTTGCGAGCAGACGTTCCTGAATTATCGCCTTTATTGCGCAGTGCTGCTCGCTGTTCAACACCAAAACGATGCTGCTCGTCAATAACTGCCACACCCAGTGACGCGAATTCGACACCCTCTTGTATTAGTGCGTGAGTGCCAATCAAAATATCTACTCCACCGTTTGCCAAATCTCGGAGTAACTCTCGGCGACGCTCGCTGGTCACACGACTTGTCAATAACTCGACGCGCAACTGTCGATCACCAAACAAATTATTAGCGTCGGGGACGAGTAGTCCTTCAAGAAGTTTTCTTACACCATTGAAATGCTGTTCTGCCAAAACTTCGGTTGGTGCCATCAGCGCTCCTTGGTGTCCACCTTGCACTGCTGCCAGCATCGCCGAAACCGCCACGACAGTTTTGCCGCTACCAACATCACCTTGTAGCAGCCGATGCATCGGGTGTGGCGACGCAAGATCTTTATCCACTTCTGCAATCACCCGTTGCTGGGCGCCAGTTAGAGCAAACGGAATCGCCGCGACGAATCGTTGTTGCAGTTTGCCATTAACGATATGTCGAATGCCTGTGTTGTCTAATTCAAACGCACGTTTGCGACCGACCAATACAACTTGAACACGTAGAAGTTCGTCGAACGCAAGCCTGCGTCGTGCATTTTGTTTCGCCAACATTGTCTCAGGAAAGTGAATTGCCCACAGTGCGGCTGTTCGATCTACAAGTTCAAGTTTGCTTATCAATTCAACTGGCAGCGGGTCGCACAGACCACGCTCACGACAACGCTCAAGAGCGCTCTCAACCCAAGTTGCGAGCTCCCAAGTTGAGACTTGAACCTTCTCGCTTTGTGGGTATATCGGCACGATTCGACCAGTGCGATCGCCAATTAGATCAATCAAAGGATTGCTCATCTGCAATACTCCGCGAAATAGGTCTGGCTTTCCGAACATTGAGATTTGTGTACCGACCTTGAGTTGACGTTCTCGCCAAGGTTGATTAAAAAACACTGCCGTAAGACGTCCTGATTCATCGCCAACTTCAATCGTCACCACAGTGCGCCGATTCTTTGTCGTAAATTTAGAAACTTTGCGAACTTCTACGATTACTAATGCTTCGTGTCCAACTACGAGGTCACTCACACGTGCCTCATTGGTGCGATCAACCCACTTGCGCGGGTAATTCATCAGCAACTCGAGCACATTCGTGATGCCGTATTGGGCTAGAGATTCTTTTCGCTTCTCGCCGACACCCTTGAGTACTTCGACATCAATGTCAGCTAGGTCACTTAAAGTGATTTTGCCCGTCATGCGGGACTCTTTTTACTCGACACCAAACAAATATGGATACAAAGGCTGGCCACCAAAATGAACTTCACACGTAATCTGCGGATAAACAGACGCAATATGGGCAACAAGTGATTCAGTACTTTGAGAAGTTGCGCCGTCGCCCGAAATAATTGTCAATAACTCGCGACCTGGCGAAATTAATTTTGCTATCAAATCGTGACAAACGGTCTCTAGATTTTTAGCGACAGCGACAACACCATCACCTCGCACAAGACCAATAAAATCACCAGCTTTGACTTGACCGGCATCACTGTTTGTATCACGCACGGCTTGAGTAACTTCGCCCGTAGCAACCGAACTTGCAGCACGAGACATTTGAGATTCGTTGTGTTCGGCTGATGCCTCTGGGTCATATGCGACGAGCGCTGCCAGTGCTTCTGGCATCGAGCATGTTGGCACTACCCGAACATCTTTCTTAGTAAGTTCATTTATTTTATTCGCCACGGGAATAATGTTTTTATTATTTGGCAAAATTACAACTTGTGTGGCGTTCATATGTTCTACAGCATCCAACAACTCCTGAGTCGATGGATTCATCGTTTGTCCACCAGTGACAACACCGTGCACACCCATTTGTCCAAATAATTCTGCGAGACCTTCTCCACTTGCAACTGCGACTACCGCACAAGTAACTGGTGGCAATGCAGATTGGCGCGAACCAGCGCGACCACTCGAACGCGAACCACCCAAAACTTCAACAGGTGCGCCAAGACTCTCTTCGCGCTTGGCATGCTCTTCTGCCATTTCTTCAAATAAATCAGTTACTCGAATTTTCGAAGGACGACCACCAACAATTAGTGGCGCTTCGACAGCGGCGCCGATGTCGTTGGTGTGAATATGACAGTTATATAGGCCGTCACCACCGACCACGACAATCGAATCACCAATCTCTCCCCAAGCATTTTTAAATATCTTCAAATTAGCGTCATCAAGATCCAACAAAAACATAACTTCGTAGCGCAACTCACTGACATCAACTGAGCCGTCGTTCGCAGTTCGTAATGCAACTTTTTCAAGCTGTTCCGCACTTGGGCCATCGCTATAAATTGGCTCAGGCAATGGTTCACCATCAACGACATGCAGAGCCGAATCCATAAATAACAAAAAGCCGGCACCACCTGCATCTACGACTCCGGCGTCTTTGAGCACCGGCAATAACTCGGGAGTATTGTCAAGAGCTTTGCGCCCAGCATTGCGGGCATCTCGCAACATCACCACTAAAGACGCACCTTCGTTAGCGGCTTTTGTTGCCGCTTCGGCGGTTTCGCGAACAACCGTCAGAATCGTTCCTTCAATTGGTTTCAAAACCGCTTCGTAGGCAGCCGCCGATGCAGCTTTGAGTGCTTCCGCGACTCGGTGAGCTCCAGAAGTTTGCGCGGTTTTTAAAGTTGCAGACAGTCCACGCAAAATCTGACTAAGAATTACTCCGCTATTGCCCCGCGCACCCATTAACGAACCGTGGCTGATTGCTTCACAAGTCGTGTCTAATCCTGGTGACGCGCCTTCGAGTTCGGTGACTACAGCATCAAGAGTGCGCGCCATGTTTGTGCCCGTATCGCCGTCTGGTACTGGATAAACATTGAGGCGATTTATTCCGCTCGCGTGGCGCTTCATCGTGTCGCGAAATGCGATAACTGTGTCGCGCAGGGCATCGGCCCCAAACTCTTCGAGAACTGGCACGTCTGAACACTACTAACACCCGCAGGTCTGGGGAATTCAAGCGAGGTGATCGTATGCAAAATGACCCGAATTCACAAGCGAACGCAGACTTTTCGAATTGCAGGTGACGAGTGGTGACAAGTCGTCAAAAGCAAGTATCTTTTGAGTGATGCAAGGTGTGATCAAAGCATATGACCCATCTACTGGGGACGGCGTTGTAATTAGTGACACTGACCTAAGTGAATACGATCTCGCCGTCGGCGCACTTGACGGCTCAATATTTAGAATGTTGCGCCAAGGACAACGCGTTATATTTTCGCTTGACTCTGCGGGTCGGGCGACAACATTGCGCCTCGGTTCTGAGCGCGACATGGAAACCCCTGGCGCGTAAAGTTCTCAAATTATGGCTGCGCAATCATCAAACAATAAACTGAACTCTTGGGTTGCGCAGTGGGCGAAAATTCTTCAGCCTGATGATGTCTATTGGTGTGATGGATCTCAAAGCGAATACGACTCGTTGTGTGGTGCGCTTGTCGAGTCGGGTACTTTTACAAAGCTAGACGAAGCAAAGCGACCAAATTCTTTTTGGGCCCACTCAGACCCAGGTGATGTGGCGCGCGTCGAAGATCGAACATTCATCTGTTCAACAAATGAAATTGACGCTGGGCCGAATAATAATTGGCGCGAACCTGACGAGATGCGCCGTGAGATCACTGCGCTGTACACCGGTGCGATGCGTGGTCGAACGATGTATGTAGTGCCTTTTTCGATGGGCCCTCTCGGATCGCCGATTGCCCATATCGGTGTTCAACTCACCGACAGCGCATACGTTGCAGTCAGCATGAGAATTATGACTCGCATGGGTCAAGGTGCACTTGATGCACTCGGCAACAAAGACTGGGTGCAATGTTTGCATTCTGTTGGTGCGCCACTGATTAACGGCGCAAAAGATTCGCCATGGCCGTGCAACCCCGACAATAAATACATCGTGCACTTTCCTGAAACGCGCGAAATAATGAGTTACGGCTCGGGCTATGGCGGCAACGCGCTACTTGGCAAGAAATGTTTTGCACTGCGAATCGCATCAGTTATGGCACGCGATGACGGCTGGCTCGCCGAGCACATGTTGATTCTTAAACTTACTAATCCTCTTGGTGAATACAAGTACATTGCTGCGGCGTTTCCATCGGCTTGTGGCAAGACAAACTTGGCGATGCTTGTGCCAACGATTAAAGGCTGGAAAGCCGAAACAATTGGCGACGACATTTGTTGGATGAAGTTCGGCAAAGACGGCCAGCTCTACGCGATCAACCCTGAAGCTGGATTCTTTGGCGTCGCGCCGGGCACTGGCTACGACACAAACGCAAACGCGATGCACACTTTGCTTGGTAACTGCATTTTCACAAACACTGCCTTCACGCCTGATGGTGACGTGTGGTGGGAAGGTATGACAGATTCGAAACCTGCACGCGCCACCGACTGGCGCAACCAAGCCTGGACCCCAGAAACAGAGACTCCGGCCGCTCACCCGAACGCAAGATTCACTGTGCCAGCGAGTCAGTGTCCGTCGATTGCTCCTGAATGGCAAGATCCAAGTGGCGTGCCGATCTCAGCGATTCTGTTCGGTGGGCGTCGCCGAACGACAGTACCATTAGTGACACAAGCCTTTGACTGGGATCACGGAGTGTTTCTCGGTTCAATCATGGCCTCCGAAACAACAGCAGCAGCTGGCGGCGCAGTTGGCAAATTGCGATTTGACCCAATGGCAATGTTGCCATTCTGTGGTTACAACATGGCGGATTATTTTGCACACTGGTTGAAAATCGGCACGAAAACCTCTGCCGAAAAACTGCCGAAAATATTTTTCGTCAACTGGTTCAGACGCGATCCCGACGGAAAATTTTTATGGCCCGGATACGGCGAAAACAGTCGTGTCTTAAAGTGGGTTTTCGAACGACTTGATGGCACTGCAGTTGCGAACAAAACAGCAATCGGCTATCTGCCAGATGCTGGTTCGCTAGATGTAACTGGATTAAAAGTTTCAACTGAAGAACTTGAAACGCTACTGACTATTGATCAGGCTGGCTGGCGCGAAGCAGTGCCGCAGATTCGCGAACATTTTGCTGCGTTTGGCGAACGCTTGCCGGCAAAATTAACCGCTTCGCTCGACTCGCTCGAGTCAGCACTCGCCTAACTCGGCTTCAGATCTCATCTTGATAACCATTGCACGCGTTCGCACGCAAACACCTTGGCTTTTTAGCCGGCTTGCCCCACCAGCACTGCCCGAATCCCCAGACCCATAATAAATAATCCACCGAAACCATAGAGCAGATAAACGCGACTTTTTAATTGAGCGCGATACGAATAAATAATTGCAATCGCGATGATTGCCACAAAACCGTAGAACGCGTGAAACGCTGGATATTCAATTTTGTCGCGATTAACAACCGCAACGCCAAGTGCCACTTGAACAAAAACAGTGAACTGAGCAAGCCCGATGAACCACCACAAAGCACGACTACGCAACGGAACATTCTTGTGCGCCACAAGCGCCCAGACACCTGCCATTGCGTTACCAATAATCATTATCCACGCTGACGATTTGTGCAGTTCAAGCAATGTAGT
>CALACK010000061.1 GCA_937890395.1 uncultured Acidimicrobiaceae bacterium
GATCAGCCAAACGTTGGCGTTTTGAGATTTGGTCACATTACTAATACATGGTACTTTTAACATTGAACCGTCGATAACTTTCGGCGAGAATTAACTAACAGGGGGAATCGTGGATCAGCAAAAGATTGAAACTTCGGGGCTATCTCGCCGTCATTTTATTCAGGGTGTGAGTTCGGTGGCACTTGCTGCTGGAGTATTTTCTGCGAGTTCGCTGAATGCTTCTGCGGCGTCAGCGCGGGGTAAGAAGGGTGGCACGCTAAAAGTTGGAGTCGTTGGTGGTTCGAACGACCTGTTCGATGCCAACTACATCGTGGCGAAAGCTGACCAAGCACGATTGATGTCAACTTTCGAGACTCTGTTGACTTTTGACGAGAACTTTGTACCGGTCACCGCGAACGGTTTGGCTGAGTCGGCAAAGCAGAACAGCCCGACCAAGGCCACGGTAAAATTGCGCAAGGGTGTGAAGTTTCACGACGGCACGCCACTGACTGCAGATGATGTGATCGCGACATTCAAGCGTTTGCTTGACCCGTCAAAGAAAACTACTGGCAAGCCATTGCGAACATTTCTTGACCCATCGGGACTGGTGAAAATTGACGACTTGACAGTCGAGTTCAATCTCAAGGCACCGAACGTAGACTTTTTGGCATCACTTGCGAGTTATACCTATGCGATTGCAAAGGTTGGCTACGACGGTAAGACTCAAATCGGTACTAGCGCTTTTAGTCTCGTGAGCTATACACCAGGTCGAGAGAGCGTACACAAGCGTTTCAAAGGCTATTGGGATGCAAAGAATGTTTACCTTGATGAAGTACGAATCATCGACTTCGCAGACAAGACCGCACTTGTGAATGCGCTAATTGCCAAGCAAATTGATGTGGCGGTCGACATTCCGTTTGAGCAATACAAGACGCTCAAATCAAAGAAGTATTTGAATGTCATTGAAAATTCGGCAGGTGCGTGGTTGGCATTTTGTATGCGAATCGACATCAAGCCATTTGACGACAACAATGTGCGTCAAGCATTGCGACTGCTGGTAGATCGCAAGCAGATGTTGAATCGTGTTCTTTCTGGTCACGGCAAGATCGGTAACGACCTATATGGCTACATTGACGCCAACTACAACGCCAACAGTTATGAGCAGCGTAAGCAAGACATTCCGGCTGCGCTTGCATTGTTGAAGAAGTCTGGCTATTCAAAAGCCAACCCGTTGAAGGTTGAGTTGACAGCACCAGATGACACTGGTGGTTTGGTGTTGATGATTCAGACACTTGCAGAGCAAGCCAAGAAAACAGACGGTGTCGTCGTTATTAACGCCAAAGTGATTGACGGTGGAACATACTGGAGTGCGAAGGGTCAGTACATGAATACTGGCTTCTACACGACTTACTGGTCTGGCCGAACGTATCTTGCACAGGTGGCGGCATCGATGGATATTTATCCAGAGACAAAGTTTCCGCCTGACAGCAGCAGTTTCAGGGCCGACTATTTGAAAGCAGCAGGCACTGCGAATGCCAAGAAGCGTCGCGAGATTGTGGCCAAGATGCAAAAAGAAGAGTTTGAAAAGGGCGCATACATTATTCCGTTCTTCAATAACTTCGCTGATGCGTACTCGAGCAAAGTTAAGGGTGTTGTTGTTCGACCATCGCAGTTGAATATGGATTACTACGCGCACGGGTTCAAAAACATCTCGTTGGGATAGTTCGAAATTGAAGGAACTGATTGGGACTGCCGTTCGCCATGTGCGGGCGGCAGTTTCATTAATAGGGTGAGGTAAGTGAAAGCGTCAATTCTGCGTTTTGTTTTAAAGCGAATAGCACTTGGGCTGTTGACGCTATTCGTAGTTTCGCTTTTGATTTTTGCGGTGACACAAGCTTTGCCGGCTGACCCAGCCGAAGCGATACTCGGTAGAGAAGCAACGCCCGAGGCGTTGGCTGAATTGCGCGCCGAATTCGGGCTTGATAAGCCAATTGTGGCGCAATACACGAACTGGCTAACAGGAGTATTGAGTGGCGATCTCGGCACTTCGTATGCAACTTCAACTCCAATCGGCGAATATATCGGGCCACGAGTTAGTGCCTCGTTTTTCTTGTTATTGATTGCTGCGGTTGGATCAATTCCGTTATCAATAGTAATTGGGGCAAATGCTGCGTTGAGACGAGACCACAAATTTGATACGACTTCGTCGCTCGTCTCGTTGATTCTCGCGGCGATGCCTGAGTTCGTTGTCGGAACCATTTTGACAATAATTTTTTCGACAACGATCTGGCAGTTGTTGCCTGCGGTGACTTATCTAGAAGTCGGCGCTCCGCCTTGGAGCGATGTCAAAGGCCTAACGCTGCCTGTTCTGACCCTGCTGATTTCAGTTACGCCGTATGTGTCGCGGGTGATGCGAGCAGCAATGGTCGAAGTTCTCGAAAGTGACTATATCGAGATGGCTCGACTGAAAGGGATGAACGAACGCACGGTGTTGTGGCGACACGCAATGCCCAATGCGGTTGGCCCGGCGTTTCAAGTGATCGCCCTCAACTTGGCTTACTTGGCTGGCGGTGTGATTATCGTCGAGCGATTATTTAACTTTCCGGGGATTGGTAGCGCACTTGCCGACGCGGTGCGATCTCGAGATCTGCCAGTGATTCAGTTTCTGGCTTTGATCATTGCGGGTGTTTATGTGTTGACGAACTTGCTTGCCGATGTCGGCACAGTGCTGGTGACGCCACGACTTAGAACGAGGTTGAAGTGAGCGAAGTTTTGCAATCAACTGATCAATTTGTCGATGAACGACCGCCGAGTTTGATTCGCCAGGCGTTTAAGTTGCGTCGAACTCAAATTGGCGCAGGGTTGTCATTGATGTTGATCTGTGTTGCATTGATTGGGCCGTTTGTGGCGCCATTCGGTAGCACCGAATATGTCGAGATGCCGAACACGTTGAGTGTGCCCGGAACAGTATTTGGTACCGACTATTTCGGACAAGACGTGCTCTCGAGATTTTTGTTTGGTGGTCGCGCGATTTTGATTTTGGCTGTTTTGGCCACCAGCATCGGCATTACTCTGGGCACGACACTGGGTCTCACAGCCGCGTATTTGCGTGGTCGTGCCGACGAAGTAATCATGCGTGCGCTCGATGTCGTGTTGTCGTTTCCGCAGGTGTTGTTATCACTCGTTGTGATTTCAATGTTCGGCCCGAGCAATGTATTGATCATCTGCACCGTAGGTCTTTCGACAACACCGCGCATCGCGCGAATCATCAGAGGTGCGGCGATCAGCGTCGTCGAGCGCGACTTTATTTCGGCAGCCGAGGCGCTTGGCGAGTCGCGAAGGCGAGTGGTGTTCGCCGAAGTTTTGCCGAATGTGACTTCGTCGCTGTTGGTTGAGATGAATCTTCGATTGACATACAGCGTTGGTCTAATTGCGTCGTTGGCATTTTTGGGCTTCACACCCGAACCAAATGCCGCGAATTGGGGTCTGATGATTCAAGAAAATCGAGTTGCGCTCACCGAGCAACCTTGGGGTGTCATTCTGCCGACAGTCGCATTGGCCCTGATGACAATCGGAACCGGTTTGATTGGTGACGGCTTCTCACGCGTGTCTGCAGGTATTGATCGTGGAGGCAAAGGTGAGTAGCGCAAGCGGTTTGCGAATAATTGACCTGCGCTTGAATGTCGCCGCCACTGGCAATGACATCGTTGATGGCGTCAACTTGACGATTAAAAAAGGTCGCGTACTCGGGCTTGTTGGCGAGTCGGGTTCAGGCAAGACAACTGTCGGTCTCGCAGTATTGAGTCATGCTCGGCGTGGTGTCGAAGTGGCACACGGTCAGATTTTTTGTGGTGACACCGAGGTGCTCGGACTCGACGCCGAAGCAAAACGAAAAATTCGGGGCGAACTTGTTTCGTATGTGCCGCAAGATCCGGCATCTTCGTTGAACCCCGCTCTGCGCATTGGTTTGCAGTTGATTGAGGTGCTCGAGGCCCACGATTTTGGTGGTTCGCATGAAGCGCGTAAAGCGCGAATTAAAGAAATGATGACCGAAGTGTTGTTGCCAGGAGATGATGAATATCTCGAGCGTTACCCGCATCAATTGTCGGGTGGTCAACAACAACGAGTTGGGCTGGCGATGGCATTTGCTTGTCGACCTTCGGTGATCGTGCTTGATGAACCGACAACAGGTTTAGATGTTTCAACTCAAGAACATGTTCTTAAAACAATTCGACAACTAACACGCGACCACGGTGTTGCCGCGTTATACATCACGCACGACTTGGCGGTGATTGCCGACTTGGCTGATGATGTCGCGGTTATGTATTCGGGTCGTGTCGTCGAACAAGGCGAAGTTGCAGAAATCTTTAAGAACCCCGCCCACCCTTATACGCGACACTTGGTTGCTGCTGCGCCTGACATTGCGGGTAAAAAAGCAATCATCGGTCTTGCGGGTCGCGCACAATCACCAGGCAAACGTCCTGTCGGCTGTGCGTTTGCGCCGCGATGTGAACTTGTCGAAGATGCATGTCGAGTCGAGTTTCCGGCGATGGTTTCTGTCTCAACGCGACATGATGCTGCCTGTATCAAGGCAACACAAGTTGCGTCGGTGATTGTTAGTTCAGCAAAACCTGAGTCGACTCGCAAGATCGGCGAACCAGTAATCGAAGTGTCGGCGGTGAGCGCGGGGTATTCAGGCGACACAGTGGTGCATGATGTTTCGCTGACTATACGCAAAGGTGAATGTCTCGCACTCGTCGGCGAATCTGGTTCGGGTAAAACAACTGTGTCTCGCGCGATTGGTGGTTTGCATCGCGAATGGACTGGTTCAATTCGCTTAAACGGACGCGAGTTGAAAACTATGGCGCGGCAACGAGCGGTTGCAGATCGTCTTGCGATTCAATATGTATTTCAGAACCCTTATGGTTCGTTGAACCCGCGTCGAACTGTTGGCGACTCGATCGTGCGACCGTTGGTGATTGACGGTAAGTCGAAAGACGATGCTCGCCGTGCGGTGCTTGAAGTTTTAGACAAAGTGAGTTTGCCGGGCTCTTATGCCAATAAATACCCCGATCAACTTTCGGGTGGCGAGCGTCAGCGAATTGCGATTGCGCGGGCTCTCGTGAGCGAACCTGAGGTTTTGGTTTGCGACGAAGTGACGAGCGCACTCGATGTGCTTGTGCAGGCGGCAATTGTTGATTTGCTCAGTGATTTGCGCAGACAACTTGGTCTGGCGATGTTATTTGTGACGCACAATTTGCCACTCGTGCGTAGCATCGCTGACGAAGTTGCCGTGATGTCTGAAGGCAGAATCGTCGAAGTTGGGCCGTCAGAGTCTGTGATCGGAAACCCTCAGCAGCAATATACGCAGAGTCTGATCTTGGCGACACCAAGTATCGAGAGGTCGATGAGGTGACGCGCAGTTTGTTCGTGGCGTCCGGCTACGAATCTGTCAGCGAAATTTTTCTAAAGCATCATTCGCATGCGAGTGCCGGTGCATCTTTTGCGGCATTTGTTGCGGGTAAGAAAGTTATCGACCTTTGGGGTGGTCAACAATCTGATGGTTTGCCCTGGCGCGACGATTCACTGTGTGTGATCGCCTCTGGCACAAAGGGCATTTGCGCGGTTGCAGTTTTGATGTGTGTCGAACGCGGATTAATTGATCTTGAGGCACCAATTAAGTCGATTTGGCCCGAGTTTGCAGTTGGCGGCAAAGGGGAGGTGCTGATCGGTGACGCACTTGCGCATGTTGCTGGTGTGCCAGGGCTCGAGCGCAAAGTTGGTGTCGCCGAATTATCTGATCCGATCTATATGGCACAACTTGTCGCCGACCAGATACCATTCGTGCCGATTGGTGCGCCGTCATATCATGCGATGACATTTGGGTGGATAGCGGGCGAACTGGTTCGTCGAGCCGACGGTCGAAGTATCGGCAACTTTGTGCGCGATGAAATTGCCGGGCCGCTAGATCTTGATTTGCACATCGGTGCGCGAGATGAAGTTTTGCCACGAATTGCCGAGACAACTCGAGCGAGCAACTATAACTACACGGCATTGTCTGACCCGAATGCTGATGTGCGACTGAAGCATGTTTACGGGATGATTCCGGCGGAGCGCGGCACGAGCAGTTTTGCGAAAATTGAATTACCGGGTGGTGGCGGAGTTGCCAACGCTTATTCGATGGCGCGTTTATATGCGATGTTGGTTAACGGTGGCGAACTACAAGGTGTGCGTTTGCTCAGACCTGAAACCATTGCAATCGGTCTCAGGCAGCGGTCGCTCGGCGATGACCCGCTCTCGGGGCGGTTGTTGCGTTTTGGTGTCGGGTTTGAACTTAACCCGAACCCTTCGCAGTTAGGTGCGCCGATTGATGCATTTGGACACACAGGTGCGGGTGGTTCGACGCACGGTGCGTGGCCGAGTTTGCACACGAGTTTTTCTTACACGATGCGCGAGTTCAAATTAGAGAGTGACGACGTTCGCGCCGCTGAGTTGCTCGCTGGGCTTATTGACGCTTGTCGTGTTTAGTGCGAACAGGGGTCAGCTAAGTTTATAAATACCTGAGGAGGTGTTATGAAACTTGGTCCTGGTATTTCGTTTTCATGGAAGCGTGCGTTAGGTGTAACGAAGGCAAAGCGTCGGGTGTCGCGAAAGACGGGCATTCCGATGTCGCGCTCTGGTCGCCGAACAAAACTCGGCAAGTTATTGGGGATGAAGTAACAAACCCGAATGCAAAAGTTATTTATTGATAAGTGGCGGTGGCGGATTGCCCTTTTTGTGGGTGCGAACTTTATTGGTGCCGCTATTTCGCCGAGCCTTGCGGGTCCGTTTGCTTTTGCGATGGGTTTATTTATCGCGATACGCATCTTCAAACTAAAGCCGGTTCAAGAATTTAAAAAATTAAAGTCATCACGGGTCGCTAAAAGAACTAAGACAAGTATCTACGCTGAGATCGTCGACCTAAAAGAACGAATCACTTTTTACTCAACGTACAAAGAGCAACCTGTCGACGCTTCGCCAGACAGCGGCATTGTGCTGCAGGCCGACGAACATGCGATTGCAATTGCATCAGAGGTGGGGCTAATTGAAAGCCGAAGTTCTGGTGGCGTAGCCGAGCTGACTTTGGTCGATGAGGGCAGGTTTTTGGTTACCGATAAGCGCGGTGTGTTTATCGGCAACAATGAAACCAGAGAGTTCGTGTGGTCAAAGTTGGTTTCACATCAGGTCGAGCCGCTGGCCAGTGCGATGGTGTTGTATCTGTCGTTGTCGAATCGGCAGAAAGTTTCAGGCATCGGCATGGATGCAAAAAGTATCAAAGACGTTCAACAGCGGATCGAATTTGCGGTTGCGGTTGGTCTTGAGCGCGAAGCCCAGTTTCTTGACAAACTAAAAACTCAGATCACCGCTCTTGAATTCGAAAAAACCACCGCACCCGACTGACCGGCCCCGCCCGCCCCGCGAGTGAGGGTTCGCGCGGCGGGGGTTGATCCGCTCACAGACGTGTTTATATATATGTAGGTATAGACGTAAGGTGCAGCGCCGAC